>JBDKKX010000051.1:0-16116 GCA_039795795.1 Bacteroidota bacterium
AATGCGCAAAAAATTTTTAGGCTTTAGCATTTTTAACATACCTAAATAGTTAATACCGATTTTTTAAATAGAGCTACTCGGAACAAATAAACCGCGAATGTTGTTTAATTGAGTCTAAATGCCACCCACAATTACACGTCAAATGCAGAAAATATTGGTAAAAATACCACCTTATAAAAATTTGATACCCAATAGTATCAATGGTTTACATACTCAATTTTATCATCAAGTAAGTGAAATTCCAGATGAAATCCTTGCTGATGCGATGCCTAAAAACAATTTGTTTTTACAAAAAAAATTTCGGCAAGCGGTTGAAACTGCCGCGCCGGTAGGCATTCAAGCGTGTTACCTCGTTTTTTTCAAACAGCATCAACCTGTTGGCATTGCCGCGATGCAAATTAAGGATTTTAACGCGCATGAAAGTTTGCGCAATGCACAAACGGCGACCACTTGGTGTGAGAAATTGTCCAATTTTGTCAAACAAAGTGTTGCCAGACATGTTCGATTTAATACTTTAGTTTTAGGCAATTTATTGTTGACGGGGCAACATGGTTATTGGTTTCAACCGACCGTGACCGAAGCGGAACACAATATTTTTATTAAGGAAGGATTGAATATTGCCAAAGAAAATTTGTTAAAAAAAGGAATTTATATTGCTGCTGTGTTTGTGAAGGACTTTTTTGAAACCGCGCGTCCTGCCTTTTTTGACGCGGATGGCTATAATCCATTCCAAGTAGAACCGAATTTGGTTTTTGACGTGCCTGAAACTTGGACGAAATATGATGATTATTTAAATGCGCTGAGTTCCAAATATCGGGTTCGGGCAAAACGAGCGTTCAAAAAAGCAGAAGCATTGGAACGCAAAGTGTTTAATGAAGAACGGATTCAAGCTAATTTATTGAAAATCAATGAATTATATTTGAATATTGCGGATAAAGCAGATTTTAATATGGTGACGCTGCATCCTGAATATCAATTGGTTATGCAACGGGCATTAGGAAATGATTTTCAATTGACTGGCTATTTCCTTGATAATCAATTGATTGCATTTTTTACGACGATTAAAAATTATGAGGAAACAGAGGCATGTTTTTTAGGTTATGACAAAAATTTAAACCATGAATATCAAATTTATTTAAATATTTTGTTTGATATTGTTCGGATTGGGATAGAAAATGGGTCGAAACGGATTGTTTTTGCGCGGACTGCGTCGGAAATTAAGACGACGGTGGGGGCGAAAGCGCATGAGATGTATTTATATTTGAAACATCAAAATCCGTTGGTGAATAAGATTTTGCCGAAAACATTGCCGATGTTGAGTCCGAGAATTGTTTGGGAAGCGCGGCATCCGTTTAAGGATTGAGGGAGGGGTTGGAATTAGGATTAAATAGGATTTTTTTGGGATTAAATAGGATTGATTTTTGAGATTTTGAGGATTTTTGAGGATTATTAATCCTCAAAAATCCCAAAAATCAATCCTATTTAATCCCAAAAAATCCTATTTAATCCTAATTCCAATTCTGTTTAAAAAAAAATGAAATGATATTTATCAGTTATGTATTTTTGGCAATTTATTGTATATCAATGAGTTGCATTATTTTATATAGTTTATTGCAATTCAATTTATGGCGACTTTATTTCAAAAAAACACTTACTCAAACGCCTCCACCCTTGACAAATTATCCACTTGTGACCATTCAGTTGCCGATTTATAACGAACAATATGTCGCAAATCGCCTCATTGACAATATTGTACAATTAGATTATCCTATTGACCGTTTTGAAATTCAGGTTTTAGATGATTCGACGGATGATACATCGGCGTTGATTGCTCAAAAAGTGCAGTATTATCAAACGCAAAAAATTCAAATTGTTCATATACAAAGAAAAAATAGAACAGGTTTCAAAGCAGGTGCGTTACGCGATGCGTTGCCGCAGGCAATCGGTGCTTTTATTGCTATTTTCGATGCAGATTTTTTGCCCAAAGCCGATTTTTTAAAACAAATGTTGCCTTTTTTTGAAAATCCAACAGTGGGGGTTGTTCAAGGTCGCTGGGAACATATAAATAATGATTATTCATTACTCACTCGGATTCAAGCACTTCAATTAAATGTGCATTTCACGATAGAGCAAGTTGGGCGGCAAAATGGAAACTTTTTGTTGCAATTCAATGGAACGGCGGGGTTATGGCGGCGGACTGCTATTGAAGATGCAGGGGGGTGGGAAGCAGATACGTTGACCGAAGACCTTGACCTGAGTTATCGAGCGCAATTGCGCGGTTGGCAAATCAAGTATGTGGAAAAAGTGGGTGTTCCGTCTGAATTGCCCGTCGAAATGAATGGTTTAAAGGCGCAACAGTTCCGATGGATGAAGGGCGGCGCGGAAAATGCTCGAAAATTACTGCGAAAAGTCTGGCAACAACCGTTTTCTATCGCTCGAAAAATCCATGCGACACAACATTTATTAGCGAGTAGCATTTTTTTGATGCTCCTTTTCGCGTCGTTAAGCAGTTTGCCTCTCTTGTATTTTTTTCCAAAAATAGCATTTAGCTGTGTTTTTTTGTATCTGATTTACGGCAGTTTTGGTATTTTTTTGCTGCTGATTTTGACGGCAAATTTGAAAAAAAATAGTAGAAAAAAAGGTTTTTGGGCAATTTTATTTGAAATAATTGCCTTATTTCCAATTTTTATGCTGATAATGAGTGGATTATGTTGGCATAATGCGATTGCTGTTTGGGAAGGTTTGTGGGGCAAAAAATCCGATTTTGTACGCACGCCGAAGTATGATATTCAGGTTATGGGCGATGCGTTTCATCAAAAAAGTTATATTCCGAAATATCCACCGATTTCGACTTTTGTGGAAGGCATTTTATCGATAGTGTTTTTCAGTGCAGCCGTTTGGGGTTTGAAGCATGGCGCGACTTTTTTTTTGTTATTTCATTTGAATTTGGCGATTGGATTTGGAACAATTTGTTTTTTATCTATTGCGCATTTGAAAGACATAGAAATATAAGCAACGCTTTCCGCTTTGGAAAATTGTGATATGAATAGATGTACGGATTTCACGGATTTCACCGATTCGTACGGGTTTTTTCTATTTTTTGCTTAAAACCAAGCATTAGAGTTCCAAAAATCCGTACGAATCGGTGAAATCCGTAGAATCCGTACATCTATTCGTATCACAATAGATACAAAAGTGTAACCTTAAAACTTAAATACCCTCTTTTTTTTCAAAAAAAGAAAAAAAAGAATCAGAATTTCTAAACAAACCTTATCTTTGCGCCTCAAAATCCATTCATAAAGAAAAAGAATAATGAAAAAAGATATTCATCCTAAAAATTATCGCATGGTCGTTTTCCGCGACATCTCCAATGATGAGGCTTTTTTGACGCGTTCCGCAGTCAACTCAAAGGATAAAATCACTTGGACAGATGGCAAAGAATATCCATTGATTAAAATGGAGATTTCTGCATTTTCGCATCCGTTTTTCACGGGCAAAATGAAATTTGTAGATACTGCGGGTCGGATTGACAAATTTAATAAGAAGTTTTCTAAATTTTCTAAGTAAGTAATGATGAATGATGAATGATGAATGATGAATGATGAATTTTACAATAATATTGATTATCAATTGATTACGAAATTCATCATTCATCATTCATCATTCATCATTCATCATTCATCATTCATCATTCATCATTCATCATTCATCATTCATCATTCATCGCAACGCTCCACTAAATCCCATAAATTGCCATACAAATCGGCAAAAACGGCTACTTTTCCATACACTTCCTTGGAAACAGGTCGAATTATCGTTACCTTTTGGTCTAAAAGGTTTTGATAATCGCGGTCAAAATTATCTGTGTGCAGGAATAGAAAAACGCGTCCGCCCGTTTGATTGCCAATTCGACTTTTTTGAGATGCACTCGCGGCTTTCGCCAATAATAAACAACATTCTGTTGCACCTTGCGGCGCGACAAGCACCCACCGTTTTGTCTCGCTTAATGGCGTATCTTCAATCAAGGTGAAATGCAGTTTTTGCGTGTAAAACGCGATGGCTTCGTCGTAATCCTCCACGACTAATGCAATATGAGCTATTTTTTGTTTCATATTCAAAATTTTTGCCGCAAAATACAAGCATTTTACAAATAATTCGTGAAAATGGGTTTAATTGGTGTCGGATACAATTTTAGAACTGCCCCTTGCGTTTAGCGGAACGGCTATCTAAACCACCTTTTTTCAAACAAACGTATTTTAAGAATGAGATTTCTGTGCGGCATCAGCCTATTTTTAGCATTTTATGCCTGTAAATCCGATAACACGTCGGAACGCAAACGAGCTATTCCGAATATTTCAAATATCCCACCTGTATCCTTGATTGTACATCGTTTTGACCAAGATTTGTTGAAAATTGATACCAATCACGCTTTGGTGGGCATTCAAAATTTGCAAAAAAAAGAGGCTGTATTCAACAATTTGTTTTTTGAAAGAATTGTAGGAGTCAAGCATTCGCAAGATTCGACAGGGGAATATTACGATAGGGCGCGGGAATTTTTAACGCATCGTTCAGTGCGCCGCATCGCAGATACGACTCAAATCGTATTCAAAGATTTTAATGCCATTCAAAATACTTTGCAAGAAAATTTTAGATTTTACAAATTTTATTTTCCGAATAAGCCTATTCCTGAAATTTATACGTTCGCAGCGCAGTACAATTTTGGAGTGGTTGTGTTGCCGAATAATGCGCTGGGCATTGGTTTAGATATGTTTTTGGGCGCGAATCACCCCGATTATGCAGACCCCATTTTGCAATATCCCGCTTATGTGCGCCGTACTTTTGACAAAACGCATTTGCCTGTGCGCGTCATGGAGGCGGTGGTGCAAGATATGATGCCTAATTTGTCTGATACGGAAAACAAATTGTTAGATTTTATGATTCAAAATGGGAAACAAATGTATGTCGTCGAAAAATTATTGCCGCATTTGCCCGATAGCGTGCTTTGGGGATACACGGCGGCGCAAACCGATTGGTGCAAAAAAAATGAAGCAGGTATTTGGGCGCACTTAATTAAAGAACAGCCGAAGTCGAATCAAAATTTATTGTATTCTAATAAGTATAAAGATATTATTAAATTGTATTCGCCCGCGCCGAATTCGCCAGGGATGCCGCCCGAAGCACCAGGACGAACTGGGAATTATATTGGATTGCAAATCATTCGACAATATATGGAGCGTTTTCCAAATACGAGTTTAGAACAATTGTTGCAACTTAAAAATGCAGCGAAAATCTTGGAAGCGTCTAAGTACAAGCCTTAGAATTAGGATTAAATGGGATTTTTTTTTGGATTAAATAGGATTGATTTTTTTGGATTTTTAGGATTATAATCCTAAAAATCCAAAAAAATCAATCCCATTTAATCCAAAAAAAATCCCATTTAATCCTAATTCCAACGCATCACACGCGTTCCATTATCCAAGCCGAAGCCGCTATTGCAGCCAATAATGCGCCGCCAATTCGTACAAAATCATAGATTTTAGGCTGCTTACTTAATAAAATCAACCCAGGAACGGTCAAAACCACTACTAAAAGTTGTTGCAATTCAATCCCAATGTTGAAACCGAGAATACTCAAGGTCATCGCAGCCGCATCAAGCTGAAGCGCGGATATGGTGTTGGCAAACGCCAAACCGTGAATCAGCCCAAAACCCGCCGCAATATAAATCTCCCGATGGCGAAAAATCGGACGAATGGCGTGTATCGCAGAAATTAAGATGGAAAAAGCGATTAAAACTTCAATCGGCTGACTCGGAACTCGCAGCCACCCCACCGCACCCGCAAGCAAAGTCAGCGAATGACCGACCGTAAAAGCCGTTACAATTTTTAGCAAACGCATCAAAGCATAGCGCAAACCGCCATAAGCACCCCATCGATTGCCCGAAACCAGCAAAGGCGCAGCCAATAACAAAACTAATAAAAAAAGTAAATGATCCGTCCCTTCTGAAATATGTTTTCGACCCAACCCCACCATGCTTAAAAAACCACCCCATAAACCTTTGTTTTGGAGGCTGACCGTTAAAGGAAAAATTTGATTGTTGTGGGGTTCCACACGGATTACCCCGACTTGGGCAGGATGTTCTGCGACAATCCCCGTTTCCCAATCTTGCCGAATGGACACCAACGCACTATGCGTCACCACTTGGTGCATCACCACATCGTAATTCAACAGAAACTGCCGACTGCTCGCGCCTGTGGGCGGTTTGAGCCAAAGTTGCACAATAATATCTTCTAAGGTATTTCTTTCTTTGGGATTGACCCGTTCTAAGTGCATTTCGCCCATCGTAACCGACCATTTTTGTCCGTTCATACTGATGGGCGTGATGTGCGATAAAAGGTAAGTTTGGAGCGAATCGGCAAAATTGCCTAACAATTCCGTAGCCGTTTTCGGATTGGCAGCGTTGAAAACCATCCCCAATTCCCCAGCAGGTATATGCAATTCGGCAGCCACCCCCTTGGATTGGATGTCGAGCAAAATCAAGGTATTCGGCGAGGGATGCGCCATCAGCGCGGTGACAAATAAAAAGTTTAAAAATAGGAGTTTAAAAAATTTCATATAAACCAGTTAACCAGTTCGGGAAACTTTTCAAGTTTCCCGAACTTTTGCGAGCCATTCAAAAATTAGTTTTTAACCAACCGTTTCACGGCTCTTTCTCCATTTTCCGTTTCAAGGGTGAAATTATAAATCCCTGCGGCGAATGGACTCACATCGACCGTAATATTATTTTCACCTGCTTGCATTTTACCTTTTGCCACCGCTTTGACCATCCGACCATGGAGGTCGTAAAGCGCAATTTGAACCGTCATTTCTTCTGGCAACGTGAATTTCAAAGTAGCGGAATTGGACGTTGGATTGGGACAATTTTCCATTTTGAAAACAGACGCATCTACATTTTTGACACTATTTACATTGCCCGTTCCGCCGTAATCGCTGGAATGGTCGCGCCAAACCGAATGCGGATGCGTCGCCGAACGAATAATAATACCGCCTTGTGCTTGATATTCTATCCAAACGCTGGGTCCATCAATCCGAATATAATCGCCTTGCGTCACCATATCGCCCGAACCTTTGATAGCAATGTAAGTATTATTAATTTCATTGGTGTATTTCGTCAGAATCGCCGCCGCACTCGCCGCATCAACGTCTGCCACATACGTTTTCATTGCTTCTACCAGCAATGCTTTTTGAGTTGCATCTAAATTGCTCCCTTGTAAACCAACTTTTGTACTTGGAAATTGCCAGTCTTTTTGAGGACCTAAAACAATATCATTCAAAGTCGCCGAAATCGTTGCAGTTGCCTTTTGCGCGCTGGTCAAACCGCCGATAAGGGCTGCAAAAGCATTTTTTTCTTCGATAAGCGGTTGATAAGTCCCTCCATTTTGCGTAAAAGAAGCGAACGGTTCCACCCCACGAAAGGAAGGAGTGCCGCCCGCAAAAGCACCATTCGTATAGGTATTGGCGAAAGCGACGTGATGCCCTCCAAAATACAACTCCCAAGTGCCTGTTAAAGCAGGCGTGCCGAGCAAAGCGATATAATAATTACCTGCACTATATTCGCTACCGCCGCCGTTCGCGCCTAAGTAAGCGTCGGCTTGCAAAAGCCCGTCAAGTTCTGCTAAACCTTCGGTGCCAGTGCCCGAAGCGACTTTTAGTAGGTTTTTAGCGGCGGTCCATTGTGTTGCGGACAACGAACCTAATGTAATCCCAACTCTATTAGAATAAATGCCTATTGGAAAATTAGACCATTTCGCAGCATTCGCAAGCGAATACGTCAAAAAACAAGCGGTGACTTGCGACGCAGAAAGCGTTGCTTTGAAAGCATTAGCGGCATCAATGACTTCCTGTGTGGTGGAAGGGGCAGGCGGCAGCATTTTGATCGTTTTTTGTGGCGTGTTCTGTAACGAGAATGCCATAATGCTTAAAACCGTAAAACCAAACCAGATAAACTTGGTTTTCGTAAAAGATACTTTCATCTTAATTAGGATGGTTAGTTGTTAAAAATGATTTTGATGAGTAACATCTTTGACTACACGTATAAAATAAGGTGAAGCGTTGCTTAACCATTTATAAAATTGTAATAATAGCCATTACGATACAAATTGGAACGCGGATGACGCGGATTGGACGGATTTGCACGGATTTTTTTGAATTTATGCTAGATTTTAAGCGTAAATTCAAAAAAATCCGTGCAAATCCGTCCAATCCGCGTCATCCGCGTTCCAATTCGCTCTACACCTTTTTGCACTTAAATCGAATCCTAATGCTTAAACTTATCTAAACCACATTGCAAAAAGGCTTGATATGTTTTCGGTTCAGGCATGAACGCACTGGGTTGATTTAAAACGTTTAAAGTATTCGGGTCGAGCAACACGTAATACGGTTGCGAATTGCGCCCAAAATGGACGGCTTCAAAATCTGCCCATTTGTTGCCTACTGTTTTTTTAACTTTATTATCAAAAGTAGAAGTATATATTTCATTGTTTACCAATGCTTTACGGTCATCTGTATATAACGAAATTAAAACGTATTTATCGCGTATCAATTCATAAACGCCCGGTTTGCCCCAAACCAAATCTTCCATTTTGCGACAATTCACGCAGCCGTAACCTGTAAAATCCAATAAAATCGGTTTATTTTGTTGTTTGGCAATCGCCAAACCTGCGTCAAAATCGTGATAACAATTCAAATTTAACGGACAAGATTTTGGGTAAATGTAGCTATGACCCGCAGGCGGCAATAATCCACTCGCCAAAGCAGGCGTTTTGAACGTCCCAGATTGGGTATCATACCGAAAGCCCATTAAAAAATAAAGCATCGTCAGTACTGAAATGCCTATCATCGTGGGGCGCACCCATACAAATTTATTAGGTTGAGCGACTTTTTTCTTGTTGCTAATCACATATTCGGGTTTGAAACGCAGGATTTTGGCAAAATACAGTGCCATACTCAACGCACATAAGACCCAAATGCCTAACATGACTTCGTATGGAATGAATTTTTGATTCATCGTCAAATCCGCGACAGAGAAAAATTTGAACGCTAATGCAATTTCGATGAATCCTAACACTGCTTTCACATCGTCCATCCAGCCACCCGATTTGGGCAACGATTTCAACCATGCGGGAAACGCCGCAAACAATCCAAAAGGCAGTGCCAAAGCCGTCGCAAAACCAGTCATCCCCGCAATCGGTCCCGAAAGATTGCCGCCCGTCGCTGTTTCGACCAATAATGTACCGATAATCGGTCCCGTACACGAGAACGAAACGAGCGCAAGCGTGAATGCCATGAAAAAAATGCCTATCAAGCCGCCGCGATTCGACGCTTCATCCGATTTATTGAGCAACCAACTCGGCAACGTGATTTCAAAATAGCCGAAAAAGGAAATGGCAAATACGATGAATAATATCCCAAAACCCAGATTAAACCAGACGTTTGTGGACAACAAATTGAGTGCATCCGCGCCAAAAAGCGTCGTGACGATTAAACCCAATCCTACATAAATAATAATAATGGATAATGCGTAAATCGCTGCATCCCAAAGTCCTTGCGTTCGAGTACGGCTGCCTTTGGTGAAAAGCCCGACGGTTAACGGAATCATCGGAAAAACGCAGGGTGTTAAAATGGCAAATAATCCACCCAAAAAACCCATGAAAAATATCCACCATAAAGAACTTTTTTCAATATTTCCTGCCGTTTCCATGTTTGCGCAAACCACCTTTTCATTCGTTTTGTCGAATTTGTATTTATTGATAGGATGGTCATTGCTTGGCGGCGTAGGCGCAATATCGACATTTGCAGTACTGGACGCAGCACCCGCAACCGTTCCAAGCCCCGTTTTCAAGTCAAAGGTAATGTCAATCGGGTCAGGCGGCAAACATTTGCTCTCGTCGCAAGCCTGTACCTCAATACTGGATTGAATCGGCGCATTTATATCTTTGACTTTGACGCGTTGTGTGAACGTCGCATCTTGTTCAAAATCAACGAGTTGCATTTCAAATTGCTTATCGAAATGATCGCTTTTATGCGAACTCATTTCGGTTGCTTTGCCTACTTTTTCAGCATTTTTAACCTCAATCGTCGTTGGATTGGGACCGCCCTCTTTGATAAATTGAGAATAAATATGCCAACCTTTTTCAATCGTCGCTTTGTACTCCAAATCATATTCGGTTTCAGAAACCTTTTTCGAGCTAAAATGCCATGAAACGGGGTTTAAATCTGTTTTTTTAGGCGCGGCAATCGGCGTTTGTTCTACTTTTGGCGCAGGTTGTGGAGTCGGCACAGGCGGAACGGCTTTTTCGGGCTGCAATTTTGGAGTAGCAGGCGGCGGCAAAGTTCCTTTTTTAGGCGTTGCTTGCGCGATTAAGCCCCCTTTTGTGGACATTGTCGGTTGCACCTGCGGCGCAGGTTGTGGCAAAGGCGCGGATTGAGGCGTTGCCGCAGGCGGAATAGGCGTTGTTTTAGGCGCGGCAGCAGGCGAAGCAACCGTAGATTTATGGTTAGAAGACAATTTAAACGAAAAATCTTCTTCTTGCGGCGGCAAACACTTTTCTTCATCGCAAGTTCCAAAACGAACCGTACCCACAATCTTTGCCGCCAAATCATTGACCTTGACCCGCCGCACAAACGCCACTTGTTGACTGAACTTCGTGATGTTCATATCAAACATTTTGTCATAACCACTTTTTTGATGGTCAGAAATTTCGCGGCTCGTGCCCACAAGACTGTATTGAGGAGTCGGTTTAAAATTAAATTCAGTTTTAATCGGTCCGTCATTGCCCGAGAGGAATTGAGAATAAATGTTCCAACCTTTTTCTAATCTCGCCGTCGCAACCAAATCATATTCGTCGCCCGCAACAGGCGTAGCCTCAAAAGTCCAATGAACCGGTTGCACAATTTGACCAAGGACAGGAAGTGTAAAGAGTGACAACAATGCAATTACATAAAAACGCATGGTAAAAATTAAGCTATGATGACTTTAAATGGCGTAAAAAACACGGCTTTCACGCTTAAAATGAGTGATTGTTATGGTGAACGTGCAAATATAACTAAATATTTTTTTAAAACTCGAAGGTTAAATCGTTATTAACGTTGTGCAAAAGCATAACTTTGTAATTCTGTTCTTTAAAAACCACAAAATGTTAAAAATTTTAGACCGCTACATCGTCAAACAATATTTGCAAACTTTTTTTTTCGTGGTGTTGATGTTCACGCTCATTGCCTGCGTGATTGATTTTAGCGAAAAAGTGGAAGATTTTGCCCGCAGTGCCGTGACCAAAAAGGAAGTGATTGTGGATTATTACTTCAATTTCATTCCTCATATTAATAATTTATTATTTCCGTTGTACGCGTTGATTTCGGTCACGTTCTTCACGTCTCGGTTGGCGTACAATTCTGAAATTATTTCGATTTTGAATGCGGGAGTCAGTTTTACGCGTTTGTTGCGCCCGTATATGCTGGGTGCATTGGTAATCACGGCATTACACTTTGCAATGAATCATTATATCGTTCCGCAAGGCAATAAAAAACGACTTGCTATCGAAAATAAATATGTCTGGACGCGGAATGATAAGGGCAAAACGGAGCACGTCCATCTTTTTTTAGACCCAGAAACGAAAATTTATATTCAATTTTATCGAAAACCGGATACATCGGCTCGTGATTTTCGGCTTGAAAAGTTCAAAAATGGGGAATTGGTCAGCGTTTTGAAGGCAGATAACGCTAAATGGAAAGGTTATCCGAATCATTGGTCTTTGGAAAATGTGCAGATACACACGTTTAATGGGATGAAAGAAACGCTTCGGGTTTTGAAATTACCTTTGGATACGACATTGAATGTTACGCCAGAGGATTTTGTCCGTTTTTCCAATCAAAACGAAATGTTGAATAGTTTTGAATTGAAAAAAGAAATTAATAAGCGGATTGCGCGGAGTTCTGGGAATACTAAAAGTTTAGATGTGGAATGGAGTCGGCGTTCTGCGGAGCCGTTTACGATTTTGATATTGACGTTGATTGGGGTTTCGTTAGCGGCGCGGAAGGTGCGCGGTGGCATGGGTTTGCATTTGGCGATGGCGATTGGGATTGGCGCGCTGTATATTTTTGTGTCTAAATTTTCGATGACTTTTGCTGCATCACCGATGCTGCCCGCAGCAGTGGGCGTTTGGATACCGAATTTTATTTTTGGGGTGGTGGCATTGTACTTGGTGGCGAATGCGCAACGATGAGGTGGCGCATTTGAATTAGGATTAAATGAGATTTTTTTGGGATTAAATGGGATTGATTTTTAGGATGATTTGGATTTATGGATACATTTAACCTTTTTCAACTATTAAGTCATTAGACAAAATTAAACGTACAACTTGACGCAAGTTGCAAACTTGCGTCAAGTTATAACTATAAATCCAAATCATCCTAAAAATCAATTCCATTTAATCCCAAAAAAATCCTATTTAATCCTAATTCAAGCGGTTTCCTTTATTGTTTTGCAATAAACGCATCCACATTATGTTTTTTCAAATTGCGTACTTCCGCTTCTGCCCCGCCATTATACGGAAATTTTGCTGCAACAACGCGTGTATTCCCCGAATTACCATCTTTCACAGCAGTCGCATAAGAAAAACCTTTCTTTTTCAAATCCGCTACTCGTGCATTCGCACCCGCAGCATCCTTGAAACTACCCGCGATAACCCAAAAATCACCTTTATCTCCAGCGGTCGTATAGGTTTTGCTATCCGCCGAAGTCGTAGTGTGTTTTGTGCCACTCGTGCCCGAACCGCCTTTTGAAGTCAACGCTTGTTTGGTATGATTAGAAGCCGACGCATCTGCAACCGTAGAAGACGCGCTGCTACCGCCACCTGAAGGTGCGGTACGAACCGTCGTAGTGGATGCGGATGTAGGCGTTACAGGTTTGACCAAAGTGCTTGGTGCTGCTGCGGCACTGCCTGTGCTGGAGCTTGCGCCCGCGCCTAAACGCTCGTCTGTTGCAGGAGAGCCGCCGCCCAAAGTCGTAGTTGCTACGGCTAACGAGGTCGAATCGCCCATTGACGAGCTCATGCCTGTTTCTGCAACGGCTGCTTTATCGCGTTCTTTTTTCGCTATGGATTGGCGAATCAAGTAAATCAATGCGAAAACGCAAAGTCCGACAGCCAAATAAGTCAAATTTCTAACGGTAAGAGGTCCCATGGAAATCTTTGTTAAATTTTTCAGTGAACAAAATGTGTGTAATTCTTTTACAATTAGTTGGTAATTACGAGCTAATCGCTAATTCGGGCGCAAAATATTGGATTTTTTGCAGAAAACAATAACTTTTTATTCACATTTTTTTTAAAATTATTTTAAAAATGCTTTTTTAAAGTTAGGATTCTTTTTAGAACGCTATATTGGCGCAAAATGTTACTGAAAGGGGACTTTTTTGGAACACATAGGGAGATAGGACACATAGATTTTTTTGGAACACATAGGGCGATAGGACACATAGATTTTTTTAAATCATTATTAATCAATGGTTTAAAAAAATCTATGTGTTCTATGTCCCTATGTGTTCCAAAAAAATCTATGTGTCCTATCTCCCTATGTGTTCCAAAAAAATCTATGTCCCCTATGTCCCTATGTGTTCCAAATGTATCACAATTTTCCAAAGTAAATAAAATATTTGTAATTTGTGGCTTCTTGCTCATCAAAGTTTAAATTAAAATAAAATGAATACTCATTTCCGAACGTGCAATCTTTGCGAAGCGTTGTGCGGGCTCAAAATCGAAGTGGTTGATAATCAAGTGAAAACCATCACAGGCGATAAAAATGACCCATTCAGTCGGGGTCATATTTGCCCCAAAGCGGTGGCATTGAAGGATGTTTACGAGGATCCCAATCGCCTCAAAACCCCCATGCGTCGTACCACAACAGGTTGGGAATCAATCAGTTGGGAAGCTGCTTATACGGAAATTGCGGCAAAATTAAAAAGCATTCAAGCCCAATATGGCAACAATGCCGTAGGCGCGTATCAAGGCAATCCGTCGATTCACAATTGGGGTACGAGCTTGAATTCGGGCAATTTTTTCCGTTTGTTGAAGACGAAAAATATGTTTTCTGCGACTTCGAGTGACCAATTACCGCATCATTTTGCGGCATGGCAGATGTTTGGGCATCCGATGTTGTTGCCGATTCCAGACATTGACCGCACGGATTTTTGGTTGATTTTCGGGGGCAACCCGATTGCGTCGAATGGCAGTATTATGTCCGCGCCCGATGTGGCGCATCGTTTGAAGGCGATTCAGCAACGCGGTGGACAAGTTGTTTTGATTGACCCGCGCCGCACCGAAACGGCGGAAAAAGCATCGGAACATTTTTTTATTCGTCCGAATGCGGATGTTTACTTACTTTTGGCGTTGATTCACACGGTTTTTGCTGAAAATGGGGTCAAATTAGGACATAACAAGGATTTTACGGAAGGTGTGGACGGATTAAAGCAGGCGGTCAACGATTTTTCACCCGAAGCGGTTGCTGAAATCACAGGGATTGCGAGTCGTGAAATTCGCCGCTTGGCGCAAAATTTTATGGCTGCGAAAACTGCCGTTTGTTATGGACGCGTCGGCGTTTCGACCCAAGGTTTTGGGACGTTGAGCCAATGGCTTATCAATGCGTTGAACGTTTTGACAGGCAATTGCGATTCGATAGGCGGTGCGATGTTTACCGCGCCTGCGTTTGAAATCTTGCGAAAGCGCAAAGACCCCAATCTTTTCAATCGTTGGCAGAGTCGGGTGCGCGGTTTGCCCGAATTCATGGGCGAATTGCCTGTCGCGGCAATGGCGGAAGAGGTTTTGACGGAAGGGCAGGGGCAAATTCGAGCCTTGATAACGAGTTGTGGGAATCCTGTTTTGTCCGTTCCGAACGGTCAAAAAATGGATGCTGCCCTTGAAAAGTTGGATTTTATGGTCAGCATCGATATTTATATCAATGAAACGACGCGTCATGCAAATATTATTTTACCACCCGCTACTGGACTCGAAACGTCGAATTATGATATTACCTTTCACGCATTAGCCATCCGAAATACGGCAAAATACAGTCCGCCGTTATTTCCAAAAGCTGAAAATGCCAAATATGATTGGGAAATTTTTCAAGAATTAGCGCACCATTTCAAAGGCGAAACCGCCGATTTCAAACCCATGCCGCCAGAAGTCCTTTTAGATGCTGGTTTAAAAAATGGACGCTATTCCATTGATTTTCAACAACTTAAAGCTGCGCCACATGGGTTAGATTTTGGGGCATTGGAAACTTGTTTTCCAACGCGATTGTTCACGGAGGATAAAAAAATCCATTTAGCACCGCCAATCTTGGTGCAGGATTTGGAACGAGCTCGTGCCTTTTGGAAAACGAACCAACAGGCATCTGTCCATTATCCATTCGCGCTCATTGGTCGGCGGCATTTGCGCGACAATAATTCATGGTTGCACAATTCGGAACGGTTGGTCAAAGGTCGAAATCGTTGCACGTTGTTGATACATCCTGCGGATGCGAATGCGTTAAATATTGATAATCAACAAATTGTGAAAGTAAATTCTCGGGTTGGAGCGATTGAATTGCCTGCGGAATGGAGTACAGCGATGATGCGCGGAGTGGTTTGTATGCCGCATGGTTACGGGCATGGACGCGCTAATGTTCAGTTGGATGTGGCGCGCAAACACGCGGGCGTGAGCGTGAATGATTTGACGGATGAACAAATTGTCGATGATTTGACGGGGAATGCCGCATTTAGCAATGTGTTTGTAAATATTACAAAAATTTAATGAAAGAACGAGAAATCGTAGGGGCAGGTCGTGACCTGCCCTTTTCAAAGGAATTTCAAAATTATTCACAAAAAATTGATAATTGAAAGATTATAATTTCTTTAAAAAGGGCAGGTCGTGACTTGCTCTTTTTAAAGAAATTACAAAATTATTTATAAAGGATGGTAATGGATTTAAAAGGGCAGGTCACGACCCTGTGCTGTGTACATAAGTTCTTTGACAGATTGTAATATGAATTATCTTTGTGAAAATTTACTCAATCCACGGAAATGTTTAC
>JBDKKX010000052.1:0-16104 GCA_039795795.1 Bacteroidota bacterium
CAACTTGACGCAAGTTGCAAACTTGCGTCCAGTTATAACTATTGGATAATCCATATTTTAAATCCTTTTAAGTCATTAGACAAAATTAAACGCACAACTGGACGCAAGTTGCAAACTTGCGTCCAGTTATAACTATTGGATAATCCATATTTTAAATTATTTTAGTTCATATCCTTTTAATTTGTCCAAGCACTTAACTCCTAAAAATCCTACAAAATCAATCCCATTTAATCCCAAAAAAATCCCATTTAATCCCAATTCCAGCGTCCCCACAATTAAAATTTATTTTTATGCGTAAAATAAAAATCTTTACTTTATTCATAAAAAAATTTGATAAGTAGCACAAACCCTATACTTTTGCGTCGAACCTTTCCGATGAACAAAACGATTTCGCATACTAAATTTTTAATAAATTCCGAAATCGGACATGCGAAAATGAGAAAATCAATTATCCACCGCAAAGGACGAACCTGCATACACTTTTTAAAAGTTCGTGATTTGCCACTTTAAAACAAACATTTATGAGTAAATTACATTATTTCAAGGGTTTTCACGCCCTTCTGATGCTGTTGTGCAGCCTATTTTCACTTTCCAACCTAACTGCACAAACCGCCTATTGCGCTTCCAAAGGCAATAAGCCTTGGAATGAATGGATTGCAGGAGTCCAAATTGGGACAATTAATAATCCGTCTATCAAAGAGGGTTATGGCAATTTCACAAACCTTTCGACCCCTCTTGTGAAAGGGACAAGTTATCCGCTTCATATTACGCAAGGTTTTAGTTGGGCAGCAGACCCTGCGACGGCAACGCAACAAGGGCGCGTTTGGATAGATTTCAATCAAAATGGCAACTTTGAAGCGTCCGAATTAGTCGCTTCATTAACGCGTAATGCCATGAATGCCAATGTTTTAATTCCAACAACGGCATTGACAGGCACAACCCGAATGCGCGTATCCTTGAAAACCATCGGGGAACCAACCGCTTGCGATGTTTTTGAAAAAGGCGAAGTGGAAGATTATACCGTTAACATTCAGAACGGTTCAACAGGAGGCAATTTGCCCGATTTAATCCTTGCCAACAGCACAATTCCAAATCCTTCCGTACAACAAGGTCAAATTTTGAATTGGAAAGTGGATATTAAAAACATTGGCGCAGGCAATGCAACGAGTAATTTTTCGGTCAAAGCGTATCTTTCCACCGATAATGTATGGAGTGCCAATGACATACAAGCTGGTATTATTCCAACTGCGAATTTTGCCGCAGGTTTCTCCGCGCTACAAGTGCCAGGAACTTCTACCGTTTCGACAAGCGTGCCCGCAGGACAATATTATTTGATTTTGAAAGTGGATGCCGAGAATCAAATCCCAGAATCTAATGAAAATAATAATATATTGGTTTCTACTTCGACCTTTACGGTGACGAATGCTTGCACGACTTGTGGTTTTATGAAAACTTACGGACCACATCCAATCGTTGACTATTGGAGTCAAGCAACCGTTAATAACAACGCGCTGATTTGGAAATTGACCGACCCTGTGGTTCGAGAGGGGCTAAATCGAGTCGTTACGTTAACCACCGATTTAAATGGCGTTCAGACCAATTTAACGGATGTAATCGTGTCTCTTGACCCACCTTATAAAGTGACTGCAACGGTCACAGCGACCCATCAAATCCAAATCCAAAAAACGCTTACCAATGGCACAGTGGAATGGACGAAAACATACCCTTTTAAAGGTGCCAAAGCGGACGTATTGCAGATAATTGGAAGCTATGTATATGAAGTAACGGATGGTTTTATCATTCACGGTGCTGTGGCATATGGAACCACAACGAATGGCGGATTTTCCTATTGGACGATGAAAGTGTTGCCCAATGGCGATTTTGTCGCCCAAAACAATTGGGGAAACTTTGCGGTTGCGCGTTTTTTAACGCCGCTTTTCAAAAGTGTTTCGGGGGGCTATTTCGCAACCTTTTTTAAGGAAAACTTATTTGAATTAGTTAAATTTGATAATAATGGGGCATTCCTTTGGAGTGCACCATTAACAAGCAATTTACGTCCCACGCCCACTTATCTGCGAAGATTAAGAGAAAGTGCGGATGGTACCTCGGTTTTTGCTGTCATTAGCAACAATAGAAGGGCAGAACTCAGAAAGTATAATGCGATAATAGGCGGGACTGTATGGACAAAATCGCTTGGCACAGTCTTGTCCCCAAACGAACCTTTTACGGTTGACGAATTGGTTTCAGACGCAATTCCTACGAATGACGGCGGTGCGGTAGTGGGTTACCCTTTTAGAACGCCTATAACGGGTCTATCGGGTTATGAATATGGTCGTTTAGATGCCAATGGCAAGCAAGTTTGGTACAAAAGGCTGAATAATCAATACGATTTAGAACCTAAAGCGGCTATTGGGAATTGTGGTTTCTTATTCGTGGGCAGAAAAAACGCAAATTTGATGATGATGCGGATTACCAATGATGGCGAAATCGTACCGAATTGCAGCGGCGATACAATCCCGACACAATTACCCGATTTAAAAATATCGGATTTGCAAATTCAAAGCAGTGTATTAGCCAATAACGTGCTTGTGCCTTTCAAATTTGATATAAGCAATTTAGGGAATGCGAATGCAACGAATCCTTACAAAATAAGATTTTGGTTATCTGGTAGTAGTGCGCTTTCGTCGGATTCACAGCTGGTGGGTACGATGAATGGTTTAGCCGTCCATGCAGGACAAGTACTGCGTCAAGTTGCGGGTTCATTCACTGTTGCAAATTCGGAGTTTTTATATAATAAAAATTTGATAATTGAAATAGATGCGGATAATCAAATTCAAGAGTCCAATGAAGATAATAATTTTCATTCTTTGGGCGTGAAGTTCAACATCGATACCACTAAGGAATGTCGTTTAACCGCGACAGTAACAAACGTGGTTTGCGATGACAAAGGCACAGCAACCACAACAGATGATGTTGTATCTTTCACACTAAATACGGCGGGCGAAACGGCAGGTGGTAGTTATTATTTATCCTATGTTACCGAGCTTTATACAGGCGTTATCGGCACTCCGTTGCGCGTGACGAATTTCTCTTTTCCAGGAGATTTTGCTGCTTTTGGGGTGAATCGGAGGGATAAATTCTCTTGTGGTCCGATTGTAGGGATGGATAAAGCCAAAGTTTGTAACGCAGTGGCTGCGCCGATGGCTCGAATGCAAATGGAAACGGTGGTTCCACAACTTTCGCCGAATCCTGCGGATAAGGAAGTGACCATCGCGTTGGAAAGTTTGGACAATGAAATTGTACAATTTGACTTTTCAAGCACGGCGGGTAGCCTTGTTTTTTCAGAAAAGAGAAAGGTGGACAAAGGGGTGAATCGGTTGCTTTTTGAGGTCGCGCAATTGCCCAAAGGCATTTATTGGGTGACACCGACGACGAATCAAGGGCGAATAGCACCGATGAAATTTGTGAAGTTGTAGCGTTAATTCGTTGATTTTCAATTTTTTATATTTCGATAGGTTACACTTTGGGATACCTTGCGATCCGAATGGATTCCTACGGAAGGACAAGAAAAAATCCGCGTCCTCCGCGTTCCCATTCGCTCTACACCTTGTCCCGTACTGAGCAAAGAAAGACAACCCGATGTAGAAAAAATCAAACAATTTTTGAAATAGGATGCAACGGATAGCAAGGCTAAAAAGGATGGTTTCCGTTCAACACCTCCTTTTTAGCCTTGCTATCCGTTGCATCCTATTTCAAAAATCACGTCCCTTAGTAAACAATCGTCACATCACCCGTAAATATTTCTTCCACGCCGTCCTTAAACAACACTTTTGCTTGATACATCAACACCGTTCCCGCAGGCAAGTTGCCGCCATTCCAACTATTTGTATCATTATTGGGCAAAAAATCGGTTTGTCGAAAGTGCAAATTGCCCCACCGGTCTATGATTTCCAAAACCATGATTTTCAATACTTCTTGGTCGGCATGAATCGTAAAAACATCATTTTGTCCATCTTGATTCGGGCTAAACGCCGTCGGAAAAAACAAATGTTGGGGTTTTGCAACGCCAATTCGCACTTGGGTTTGAACGCTGCATGCAAATTCATCTTGTGCAACCAATTGATAATGAACACTTTGCAACGGTCGAACGATTGGATTCAAACAGGTATCGCAATTCAAAAAAAGATTAGGCATCCAACGAATGAATTTGGGTTTGAAATTAACTTGCGGATTGAATTGAAAGGAATCGCCTAAAATAAGGTGATAATCGCTCGTATCCAATTTCAAAACGCGTTGCGGTGCTTGTGGGACAAAAATTGTATCTGTATGAATGCACGACAACGAATCTTTTAATAAAAAAACATAATTCCCAGATTCTATATGTTTTAACTTGTCTGGAAAGGATTTAAAGGTTACAAAATAACTGCTATCGCTCAAAGAGTACGCATAAGGCGGCAGCCCACCTCGAATCGAATGTACTTGAATCGTTGCATCGGCTTCGCCATAACAAGTTTGCGGAATCACTGTTGTAACCATTTTTAAAGGCAGGGGTTGCGGCAATTCAAACAATGTGTTTATTTTGCAACCTTCTGCATCCAAAATTTCCAAATGATAAGCACCCGCTTGTAAAAAATCGGCTGTCTTGCCAATATGCCCCGAACTCCATTGATATTGAAAAGGCGGATGCCCGCCACTCATATTAAAAACTTCCAATGCACCATCACTTCGCCCCGTGCAACTAACAGGCTGCACAACCCGAATTTGTGGACGCATATCACTGGAAATCAATGTTTTATGACTAATAACGATGCTATCGCAAAGGTTGATTTTAGCTAAATGCACCGTGTCCCAACCTATACGAGAAGCATTACAAGTCGTCCATTCCAAAAAAGTGGTATCAGGACTGCACAAAATATTTTCTGTCCTCATGCAGATACCAGCATTATTGCCGCCACCATAATATAATGTCCCATCTGGTCTCGGATGAATGTACGAACCATTTGTCCAATTCGCCGAAATGCCACCCGCAGGCGGTTGCGGCAAATGCTCATAATGATATATTATGTTTTGAATGCAGTCGCCAAAAGTAAATTCAATTTGTTTTAAACAAGCGATGCCACTACATTGATTCGGAAAACCAAAATTCCGAAACGCGCCCACATTATGATTTGACGTATTTAACACCCCAAAAATGACATAAATCGTTGAATGACAAAGGTTTTCAAACACACGCGGGTCTAAAAAAGATAAATCAGGCGTTCGATTCACGAAGGCTAAAACGGTGGCATGAGGCGGCAGTTGCTGCGTCGTGCGAAATGGTCGAAAGGGACAATTCCCTGTTGCCCAATTCAACGAATCAATAATATTGGCATTGGCTGCCGTAAAATCATTGACCCAAGCAGTGCGCAAACCGCTATTCAAACTGGTGCATTTCATTTTTAAAGTATTGGTATTCAAGGTGTTATGACCATTTTGGAACACAAAATATTCACTGGTTGATATTTCGTTTTCCGCGCCACAGGCATCAATGAGGATTTCGGTAACATACGGCGTATCGCCTGTGCAGGTGGTCGTCCAACCTTCTTCTTGTGCGAAAAGAGGCGTGATAAGCAGGTTGCTCATCAACGCAATGAAAAGTTTTTGCATTTTAGTTTTGAGTTTATTATAAAAAATATCAGTATATGATACAAAAAGTATGGAGCGAATTGGAACGCAGATGATGCGGATTTTGCGGATTTGCAAATTCGTAAAATCCGCGTTATCCGCGTTCCAATTGTATCTTAAAATATCCTAAGCATTGTTTTTGTAAGGCACGCGCCCCACAATACTGCGTCCCAAAGTCATCTCATCCGCATATTCCAATTCGCCGCCGAACGAAATTCCGCGTGATAAAGTGCTGATTTTGATTTTCTTATTCATTAATTGTTTCGAGATATAATAAATCGTGGTATCGCCTTCAATCGTCGGCGCGATTGCCATAATCAATTCTTTCACGCCACTTGCGGCTTCCGAACCATCGGGTTTGACGGTGGGCAAAACGCGTTTCAACAAAGTTGTAATATTCAAATCATGCGGACTAATGCCTTCAATCGGCGAAATCACCCCGCCCAAAACGTGATAAAGCCCGCGATATTGATTGGTTTCCTCAATCGCCATCACATCGCGGATGGTTTCGACGACCATAATAAGGCTTTTATCGCGGCGCGCATCGGAGCAAATACTACAAATTTCGGCATCAGACAAATGATGACAATCTTTACAGTGTTTGATTTGTTGACGCATCTGGACAAGGGCATCCGCAAAACTTTCTGTGGTATTTTTATCTTGTTTGATGAGGTGCAGCACCAAACGCAAGGCAGTTTTGCGCCCGATGCCCGGCAAAGTGGCAAAAGCAGTGACTGCTTGTTCGATTAATTTGGAGGAAAAATTCATATTGGATTCCGAAAATAGCTGCTTTTAAATTTTTAAGTGGGTGTAAAAATACAACTTTTTTAGGAAAAAATAAGGAATGGAGTAAAATAAACTTTCGTTAAAAATTTGCTTGTGGCGCAAAAATCCGCGTCCTCCGCGTTTCAATTGCATCGCTTTTTTCAAACCTAAACGAAAAAGTTTGATTTTTCAATTACCTTTGTACTGAAAACAAGGGCGAATAAAGCATTTGTCGTGTTTTTCAATGGTTTAACTATTAAAAAAATACCCAATTATTAAAAATCTTAATTTATTGAACCTCAAAAAGACACAAATTGTCGCGGTTCGACGGTAAAATACATGGAGACAGCTAAAAAAGCCTTAAAAAAATATTTTGGATACGATGCGTTTCGCCCGATGCAGGCGGATGTCATTCGGACAATTTGTGAGGAACGCCGTGACGCGCTTGTTTTGATGCCTACTGGCGGTGGGAAATCGGTTTGTTTTCAAATCCCTGCGGTGATTTCGGAAGGCGTTGCAATTGTGGTTTCGCCGTTGATTTCCTTGATGAAAGACCAAGTAGAAGCGTTGTTACAAAATGGGATTCCTGCGGCGTATTTTAACTCTTCGCAAAACTCAACAGACCAACAAATTGTTGAAAATCAATTATTTGCGGGTAAATTAAAATTGTTATATGTATCGCCTGAGAAGATGGTTTCGGCGGGTTTTGTGTCGATTTTGCGGTCGTTGCCGATTAGCTTATTTGCGATAGATGAGGCGCATTGTATCTCGTCTTGGGGGCACGATTTTCGTCCAGAGTATGCGCAAATGCAATTTTTAAAACAGCAATTTCCAAAAATTCCTATCGTTGCCCTCACTGCGACGGCAGATCGATTGACGCGAAAAGATATTATTGAAAAATTATCTTTAAATCAGCCAGAAGTGTTTATTGGCTCGTTTGACCGCCCGAATTTGTCGTTGGAAGTGCGTGCGGGTCAAAAACGTTTTGAACAAATTGTTGATTTTTTGAAAGACCATCCGCGTCAAGCGGGTATTATATATTGTCTGAGTCGCAAAAGTACCGAAGATTTGAGTGAGCGTTTGAAGTTAAAAGGTTTTAATGCAGCGTGTTATCACGCGGCGTTGCCGAATGAGACGCGGTCAAAAGTGCAAGAAGATTTTTTGAATGATAAACGGTTAATCGTTGTGGCGACGATTGCATTCGGCATGGGCATCGATAAAAGCAATGTTCGGTGGGTGATTCATTACAATTTGCCTAAAAATATTGAGAGTTATTATCAAGAAATTGGTCGTGCGGGGCGGGATGGCGCGCCTGCGGAGACGATTTTGTTTTACAGCATGGCGGATGTGAATGCGTATCATGGCATGTTTGCGGATTCAAATGTGGAAAATCAGTCGTTGCAATTGGCGAAATTGGATAGAATGTTGAAATTTGCGGATGCGGCGATTTGTCGGCGAAAGGTTTTGTTGAATTATTTTAATGAGCATTTGCCTGATAATTGTGGGAATTGTGATGTTTGTAAGCATCCGCCGCGTTATTTTGATGGGACGAAGCCTGTTCAAATGGCACTTTCGGCGGTTTATCGCTTGAAGGAATCGGTGAATATGACGACGTTATCGGAGGTTTTGAAAGGTTCTGCGCGGGCGGAAATCTTGGAAAGTGGGTATCAAAATATTAAAACGTATGGGGCGGGGCGGATGTACACGTATCCGGAATGGTCGAGTTATCTTTGGCAGATGATTCAATTGGGGTTATTGGAGATTGCGTATGATGAAAAAAATGTATTGAAGTTTACGCCGCAAAGTCGTCCTGTTTTGTTTGATAATAAAGTGGTTGAATTGGTGCAACCGATGAGTTTCAAAGATAGGCAAGTGGCGCGGGATAAAGAATTGGAAGTCAAGAAGTTAGCGGAAACGGCTGCGCCGCGATTGCGGGTTCGGAATGAATTGTTTGAAGTGTTGCGCGAATTGCGGGCGGAAACGGCGCGGGAACGCGGGGTGCCGCCGTATTTGATTTTTTCGGATAAGACGTTGGCGGAAATGGCGGGCATGTTGCCAAAAACGGAGTTTGAGTTAATGTTGGTTTCGGGGGTGGGCGACCAGAAAATGCAACATTATGGCGATGTTTTTTTGAAGGCGATTCAACAGTTTTTGAAACAAAATCCTGATTTTGAACCATCCATTCCATTGCCGCGTCCTGCGGAAAAGGAAGCAACGGTGGTCGAAAAAGTGGAAACTACGCCGAAAATCGTGGAAAAGAAGGTCGAAAAAGTAGAAAAAGTACCTAAAATCGTCGAAAAAAAGGAAAAAGAAGTCAAAATCGTGGAGAAAAAGCAGAAGGAAATCCCAATGCCGAAAATTCCAACGGTGCAACAAACGTTGACGTTGTATCGCCAAGGTTTGACAGTGGAGGAAATTGCAGAACAACGTTTTTTATCGCCGATTACGATTCATTCCCATTTAACTCAAATTTATGAGCAAAGTGATGAATTGGAAATTACAGATTTTATTCCAATGGAAATATTGAATAAAATTATTAATATATTACCTTCGTTTGTAGAACCTTTTAAGTTTAAAGAAATTTATGAATATTTTGGAGAACAGGTGGGTTATGACCAAATTCGTTGGGCAGTTGCGTATTACCAAAAATCGAAGGAAAGCGTTTGAATTCGGATTGAATCCGCTTTCGAGGCGGTTATCTTCGTTTATTCCCCAATAAGGTTCGTGGATTCGTAGAGACGCGATTTATCGCGTCTTGCCCAACCTGTAATCCCAAATTTGTTGCGTCGCGCTTGCAGGAGTCATGCGAATCGGCGCGGTCGTTTGAGTTGTCGCGGTCACGGTACGCAAAGTATCCCCTGCATTTGGAAAATAAGTCGCCGAAATCGTGATTTGACTCATGCACCAAGTCGGCAACAGGATAAAAGGAAAGAAATAGATGGATTTCATTTGAAGATGGATTTGATTCAAAAAGCCATTCCTCGAACCGCTTTTTGAAAGTTTTTGCCAAATAAAATGTTAAAAAAAGAGATATTTCATTTTTAGGTTACACTTTTAGAGGAATGATGATACGAATGGATGTGCGGATTTTACGGATTTCACGGATTGGTACGGATTTTTTTTGCAAAAAAAATCCGTACCAATCCGTGAAATCTGTAAAATCCGTACATCCATTCGTATCACAATTCACAATTAGAATCAAAATTCAATTTTTTTTAGCCGTCAACTGCTTTAAAGTAACCATTTCCCGCAAGGTTTCTTTCGCCTCTCGCGCAGGAACGCCAAAATACGTTTTCCCGCCTTCCACACTTTTGGCAACCCCCGATTTGGCTAAAATCGTCGCGCCTTTGCCTATCCGCACGTTTTGCGCAACGCCCACTTGACCATATAAAATTACGTCGTCTTCAATCGTCACTTTGCCCGCAACGCCCACTTGTGCGGCAAAAAGGCAGTTTTTACCCACCACGACCCCATGTCCGATATGCACTTGGCAATCCAATTTCGTCCCTGCACCAATAATCGTATCGCCCGAAACGCCTTTATTAATGGTGCAACCCGCGCCAATATCCGTATTCGCTTCCAAAATGACTCTGCCGCCAGAACGCCACTTTTCATATCGTTTTTCGACCGTCGGCGGATGTTTTTTGTAATAAAAAGCATCCGTTCCGATGAGCGCGCCCGCGCCAATGAAGACATTTTTGCCAATAATCGTGTAATCGTCAATAAAGGCGTTGGCGCGAATGTACGTACCTGCATCAATTTTGACGTGATTGCCAATCACCACCCCTGGCTCAATGATGACCGAAGGATGTATCACAGCAGACGCGCTGATGCCATGATTCGTTGCATTCAAAGGTTCAAACGGACGGTATTTTAGAACTAACCGATTGTACGCATCGAACGGTTTCGGGTGACATAACACAACTTTCCCGTCGGGAACAATCACTTTTTCGTTCAATAACACGAATGTAGCGGCGGATTGTAAAGATTTTTCAAAATATTTAGGTGCGTCGCAAAATATCAAATCGCCATTTTCTGCTTTATGTATCTCATTGATACCGCGCACAAAAAGCATTTCATCGCCGCCAACAATGGTCGCACCAATCGTTTCAGCAAGCGAACGGACTGGAATTGGGTAAGGTAATTTCATGAAGTGATTTTTTTGAAACGCAAAGGTAAGGTTTGAATTAAGATTCAATGGAATTTTTTTTGATGGGGTGTATCAGAAATTTGTAAAATGAGCCACGAATTACACGAATTTTCACAAACCCAATTTGTGAAAATTCGTGTAATTCGTGGCTCATTTTACAAATTTCTGATACACCTCAGGCGCGCTTAACTTAATAATTCCAATATTTTACAAGCTGCTTTCGGAATCACTGTTCCAGGTCCGAAAACGGCGGCTACGCCTTTTTCGTATAAAAAAGCATAATCTTGAGCAGGAATCACGCCCCCAACGATGACCATGATATCGCCCCGCCCCAATTTTTCCAACGCTTCAATCGTCTCTGGCACTAAGGTCTTATGACCCGCCGCCAACGACGAAATCCCTAAAATATGGACATCATTTTCAACCGCCTGCCGCGCCGCTTCCATCGGCGTTTGAAACAAAGGGCTGATATCCACATCAAAACCGGCATCCGCGAAACCCGTCGCAATCACTTTTGCACCTCTGTCATGTCCATCTTGCCCCAATTTCGCAACCAAAATGCGCGGACGACGACCTTCCAATTGGGCAAAAGCAGCTGTCATCGCCTGCGCCCGTTTGAAATCGTCATTTGCACGAATCTCTCCTGCATAAACGCCTGATATAGAACGGGTTACAGCTGTAAATCGCCCAAAAGCCACTTCCATTGCATCTGAAATTTCGCCCAAAGTCCCCCGCAAACGCGCTACTTTCACCGCGTGTTCCAACAAATTGCCTTTTCTGGATTGCGCGCATTCGGTCAATTCCAACAAGGCTTTTTGAACTGCCGCCGTGTCTCGTGTGGACTTAATCTGTTGAATTCGAGCGATTTGTGCATTGCGAACCGCCGTATTATCTACATCCAAAATATCAATTGCTTCTTCCGATTCGGGTTTGAAAAGATTGACTCCGATGATAAAATCTTTACCGCCATCAATTTTTGCTTGTTTGCGCGCTGCTGCTTCTTCGATGCGCAATTTCGGCAAACCCGCTTCAATTGCTTTCGCCATCCCGCCCAACGATTCCACTTCTTGTATCAAATCCCAAGCCCGTCGTGCAATTTCATCGGTTAAAAATTCCACATAATACGAACCGCCCCAAGGATCCGTTGCCTTCGTCACTTCACTTTCTTTTTGAATAAAAAGTTGGGTATCCCGCGCAATTTTAGCCGAAAAATCTGTCGGCAAAGCAATCGCTTCATCCAAAGCGTTGGTGTGCAACGATTGCGTACCACCAGCAACCGCCGCCATTGCCTCAATGCACGTACGCGTAATGTTATTAAACGGGTCTTGTTCCGTCAACGACCAACCCGACGTTTGACAATGCGTCCGCAACGCCAAAGATTTATCATTTTTCGGATTAAATTGTTTGACAATTTTAGCCCAAAGCAATCGAGCCGCCCTCATTTTGGCGATTTCCATGAAATAATTCATCCCAATCCCCCAAAAAAAGGACAAACGCGGCGCAAAATCATCAATATCCAATCCCGTTTTCAAACCCGTCCGCAAATATTCCAATCCATCCGCCAACGTATATGCCAATTCAATATCTGCCGTTCCACCCGCTTCTTGAATGTGATAACCACTGATACTGATAGAATTAAACTTAGGCATTTTTTGCGATGTGTAAGCAAAAATATCCGCAATAATTCGCATCGACGGTTCAGGCGGATAAATATAGGTGTTACGCACCATGAATTCTTTCAAAATATCGTTTTGAATCGTCCCTGTCAATTTATCCGCAGGCACGCCCTGTTCTTCGGCGGCGACGATGTAAAATGCCATAATCGGAATCACTGCACCATTCATCGTCATCGAAACCGACATCAAATCCAACGGGATTTTATCAAACAAAATCTTCATATCCTCCACCGAATCAATCGCAACACCCGCTTTGCCGACATCGCCTTTGACGCGTTCGTGCGTGCTGTCGTATCCTCGATGCGTCGCCAAATCGAATGCTACCGACAAACCTTTTTGCCCCCCCGCCAGATTGCGTCGATAAAAAGCATTGCTCGCTTCTGCGGTCGAAAAACCAGCGTATTGACGAATCGTCCAAGGCTGCGTGACGTACATCGCGCTGTACGGTCCCCGCAAAAACGGCGGCAAACCTGCTTGAAAATCAGTATGTGGCAATTTTTCTACTGTTTCGGGAGAGAAAATCGCAGGAATCGTGATTTTTTCAGGCGTTTCTTTTTCAAAAATCTCTGTATTTTGTTTAGAGTTGAAAATATTGAGATTTAATTGGACTTTTTTTAATTTGGACATGATGGAAACGGGCGTTAAATTTTTTTTTAATGCTACAAAAATACGTCTTTTTCCGAAAAACAAATATAGAAATCTATATATTTTCGCCAAAACGGAATAAGTGATGAAATTGTGTATGATATTTAATGATTCCACACCTTTTAATCCTAATTCTGTGTATTTTTGCGGCATTTAAAAAAAGCCTATGCAAATGAAAATCCGCCCCGCCGTTAAAGAAGACATGCCTGCGATTCACGCCCTTGTCTATGAACTCGCTGTGTTTGAGCACGCCCCTGAAGCACATACCGCTACGATTGCTGATTATGAAAAAGATTTTGATGCTGGTATTTTCAACGCACATGTTGCGGAAACCGTTGATAATCAAATCGTTGGAATGATTTTTTACCACATCGCCTATTCTACTTGGCGCGGCAGACAAATGTATTTAGAAGATTTTGTCGTGACCGCAAAGTTCCGCCGTTCGGGTATAGGCAAATTGTTATTCGATAAAATGATAGCAATCGCGAAGGAAAAAGGTTGTCGTTTGTTAAAATGGCAAGTGTTGGATTGGAATAAAGACGCGATTCATTTTTACAAAAAGCAAAATGCAGAAATCGAAGATAATTGGCTAACTGGGAAATGTTTTTTCATCCGTCCCGATGGAACGCCAATTTGAGATAAATAAAGTTAACAGGTTGAAATAACCCATTTTATAATTTTAAAAACCAATTAATATGAACCCGACAGTCACAACGAAGGTACATAATTTTAGCGCGGGACCTGCTATTTTGCCTGCAAGCGTCATCCGCGAATCGGCGCAAGCCGTCGCTAATTTCAACAATTCTGGATTATCGATTTTGGAATTGTCGCATCGCGGTCCCGAATTGACTGCCGTTTTCAAAGAAACGGTTGCTTTGACCCGCGAAATTTTAAGTTTGCCTGATGATTATGAAGTCCTTTTCACGACGGGTGGCGCAAGTACGCAATTTTTCATGGCTGCGATGAATTTGCTCAACAACAACGAAACGGCAGGTTATGTCGATACGGGTACTTGGGCGAGCAAGGCGATTGAAGCGGCGCGTGATTTTGGCAATATTCAAGTATTGGCATCTTCTAAATCGACGACTTATGACCACATACCCACAGGTTATGATATACCTAAGTCATTGAAATACTTGCATTTAACGTCGAATAACACGATTTATGGAACGCAAATCCATGATTATCCAAATACTGGAAATATTCCAATCGTTTGTGATATGTCTTCGGATTTTATGAGTCGCCCGATTGACGTGAAGCGTTTTGGGATGATTTACGCGGGGGCGCAAAAGAATTTGGGCCCTGCGGGCGTGACGATGGTGATTGTTCGCAAAGATATTTTGGGCAAAGTCGAGCGCAAAATCCCTGTCATGTTGGATTATCGCACGTTCATTAAGGAGAAGTCTTTGTATAATACACCGCCTGTTTTCCCGATTTATGTGTCGATGTTGACGATGCGTTGGATTAAAGAAATGGGTGGTTTGACCGCAATGGCGAAACATAATGAAATGAAAGCCAATATTTTATATAAAGAAATTGATTCTAATCCATTGTTCAAAGGCAATGTGGCGTTGAAAGACAGGTCATTAATGAATGTGTGTTTTACGATGCACGACCGTAGTTTAGAACCAAAATTTGCAGCGTTTGCGAAGCAAAATGGTTGCAATGGTTTGGAAGGACATCGTTCCGTGGGTGGTTTCCGCGCTTCGATTTATAACGCGATGCCACCTTCAAGCATTCAATTTTTAGTAGATTTGATGCACGATTTTGGTCAAAAACAGGGTTAACCAAAGCAATTTCCGCTTTGGAAACTTACAATACGAACGGATGTACGGATTGAACGGATTTCACGGATTGGTACAGATTTTTTTGGGAACGAATGCTGAATTTTAAGCAAAAAAATAAAAAAATCTGTACTAATCCGTGAAATCCGTTCAATCCGTACATCCATTCGTATCGTAAGTTTCCAAAGTAGAAATTGCTGATTCATCATTCATCATTATAAAAAAATGCAAACTATCCAAGTAAAATCTACGCCTTTGACGCAAAAACATATTGCGTTAAAAGCGAAAATGGCAGCTTTTGCGGGTTATAATATGCCCATTTCTTACGCTGGCATCAAGGAAGAACATATATGTGTTCGTACAAATGTAGGCGTTTTCGACGTGTCGCACATGGGCGAATTCATCATCAAAGGCAGAGATGCCCTTGCCTTAGTGCAGAAAGTGACCTCGAATGATGCTTCTAAATTGGCGGCGGGCGATATTCAATATTCCTGTTTGCCGAATGATAGCGGTGGGATTGTAGATGATTTGTTGGTGTATCGGCTTTCGGACGACGCATGTGCGGCGGGTGAACAGGCATTTATGTTGGTGGTGAATGCTTCTAACATCGATAAAGATTGGCATTGGATTCAATCTTTTGCGGAAGATTTGGAGGTTACGATGCAGGATATTTCTGAAAAAACAGGTTTGCTCGCGCTGCAAGGTCCGAATGCAACAAAGGTATTAGAAAAATTGACATTTATAAATGTCGGTGCATTAAAATATTATACTTTTACAAAAGGTCAAGTAGCGGGTTTAGACAATGTCTTGATTTCTGCGACGGGTTATACGGGCGCGGGCGGCTACGAATTGTATGTGCGCAACAATCAATTGGAACAGTTGTGGGACGCGCTTTTTGAAGCGGGGCAGGATTTGAAAATGCAACCGATTGGTTTGGGGGCGCGGGATACGTTGCGCTTGGAAAAAGGTTTTTGTCTTTACGGAAACGATATTGATGATACAACTTCGCCGATAGAAGCGGGTTTGGGCTGGATTACGAAACTCAAAAAAGGCGACTTTGTCAATTGCGAGTTGTTTAAAAAACAAGTGAAAGCTGGTGTGGCAAAAAAATTGGTCGGTTTTGAACTTAATGACCGCCGTGTGCCGCGTCACGACCACTGGATTGAGAATGCAGCAGGGGAAGTGATTGGCAAAGTCACTTCGGGGACGCAATCGCCGACTTTGAATAAACCGATTGGAATGGGTTATGTATCAACGAGTTATGCAGTAGTGGGAACTGAAATATTTATTCAATTGGGCGGCGGGAAACGATTTGCTGCAAAAATTGTGAAATTACCATTCTTGAATTAAGTGGTTGTCTCAAAAGAAAAGTCACAAAATAATATTCGGTTGTGATACGATTGGAACACGGATGACGCGG
>JBDKKX010000053.1:0-16097 GCA_039795795.1 Bacteroidota bacterium
TTGAATTGAAGGAGAAAGATATTATGACAGTTTAATATTTAGTTAAGTGCTTGGACAAATTAAAATGATATGAACTAAAATAATTTAAAATATTGATTATCAAATAGTTATAACTTGACGCAAGTTTGCAACTTGCGTCAAGTTGTGCGTTTAATTTTGTCTAAGTGCTTGGACAAATTAAAATGATATGAACTAAAATGATTTAAAATATTGATTATTAAATAGTTATAACTTGACGCAAGTTTGCAACTTGCGTCAAGTTGTGCGTTTAATTTTGTCTAATGACTTATAACTGGACGCAAGTAACTCGAAACCGAGCCCGCACCACCCCAAAAAAAAATCCCGTAGGGATGCTCCTTTGGTAGCAATGACAAAAAATTCGTGTAAATTCGTAAAATCCGTGTCCTCCGTGTTCCAATTCGTACCGTAATTTTTTTTTGTCCCGTACTGAGAATGCAAATATAACCGTTTTTTAAACGTTGAAACAACCTACCTGACAGGTGTGGATAACGGTTTTAAAATCAAAATTTAATATATAATTTCGGATTCAACGGCAAACCATTTTGCCACAATTCAAAATGCAAATGCGGACCCGACGTTTGTTCGCCCGTATTCCCAATAACCGCGATGGCTTCACCCATTTTCACTTTATCGCCTACTTTTTTCAAATTTCGTTCATTATGTTTATAAAATGTCACCATATTGTTGACATGTTGGATACAAATCGTATTTCCTGTTTCTTGCGTCCAATCCGACATCACCACAAATCCATCGGCTGCTGCCATCACAGGCGCGTTTTTCGGTGCGACAATATCCATTCCAAAATGTTTTTGGTTGACCCCAAATTCTAAACTAATTGTTCCCGCCACAGGCGCGTTCAAAACCATCGCATTTTCTTTACTATTTCCCGCAAAACTCGCCGCTAAAGCACTCCGTGTTGGCGTATCTTTCGGGTCTTTCGGGAAAAAACTGCCTGCGGAAACTTTTTGGCGCAACGCCAATTCCACTTCCGACGGGTCAATTTCCATTAAACTATCCGGGATTTTATCAAAATCCATCGGTATTTTATCAATCGATTCCACTTCGCCGACCAATAATTTTTTGAATTGCTTATTATATGTATCTTGCGCCTTGGTTTTGCGTTCAAGCGCGTCTAACTGGTCGGAAAGCGCGTAAATGGCTCGTCCACTCACGCCGCCGTACCCCGGCAAGTATTTTTTCAACGGCGTAAGCACAATCGCCGCAGAAACCAACAGCGTCAAACCTACTAAAATCGAACTCGTCCAGACATAAACGTTCATCAAGGATAATCGATACGCGCCCATTTCTTCAAACGTATCATTATTCATAATGGTAATTCTGTAATATGTATGTTGGGCTTTTTCAATGACTTGTCGCCAACGCGCTATCATTCGTTCCGAAAATTCGACCACTTCTTTTGCCGTAATCATCCGAAAATGAATTTTAGAGAGGAAGGTTTTCCAATTCATGCTTGTTAAAATTGTGGTGCGGTAAAATAATTTTGTCCTTCTAAAAGTCTTAGGGGGAATGATGAATGATAAATGATGAAGGATGAATGGTAAATCGTGCATCGTAAATTAGGAGCGATAAAGGATAAATGACGGATATATAAGATGTTAATAATCAATGTCTTATCTATCCGTCATTTATCCTTTATCATTCATCATTCATTATTTATCTTTCAACCTTTATCATTCATCATTCATAATTTCTAATTTATCATTCATCATTTATCATTCATCATTAAATGAATATGCGTCTTGTAACACTGATTTTACTATTTTTGACGGTTAGCGCGTGCGTTTCGACCCGCAAAAAAGGGGAAGCCTCTAAATTATCTCAAGGCTATCACAATATCACAGGCAAATATAATGGTTTTTTTAATGCCAATATACTTTTGCAGGAAAGCATCGACAAATTGAATGCGCAACATCGGGATAATTATAATAAATTATTGGATATTTACCCCTACTTGGCGGTCGATAATCCCAAATCGGTCGCGCCGGATTTGGATAAAGCCATTGAAAAAGTTGCGGTGGTTGCCACTGTGCATCGCGTCGGTCATTGGACGGATGATTCTTACTTATTGTTGGGTAAAGCTCAGTTTTTAAAACAGGATTTTGAGTCTGCTGAGGAAACGTTTAGCTTTTTGACGGAGGAATATAATCCAAGTAACAAAACGGCAAAAGACCCCAAAGCGCATAAAAAAGCGGTGGCGGAAAATAAAAAAGCGAAGGAATTGGAAGCGAGGGCTGCTGCCAAAGATAAAAAAGCATTGCAAAAATTGAAGGAGAAAGAGCGCGAGGAACGGCTCAAATTGCGCAAACAGGAGGCAGAACAGCGCGCAAAAGACCGTAAAAGTCATGCGAAAAAGGGAAAAGACAATGCTAAAACGGCTACGGACGAGGAATCGTTGAAAGATGGAAAGGTTAAAAAAGTGACTGAAAATGGTACGCCTGTCATCGCGCCCGCAGAAAAAAAGAAAAAAGTGGTGAATCCTGATAATTATTTGTTTCGACACCGCCCGTCTTATCAAGAAGGGTTGTTGTGGACGGCGCGGGCGTTGACGGAACGCCAAAAATATGAGGACGCACTTTTTATTTTGGAGGATTTGGAGAAAAATCCGAAAACTTTTCGGGATGTGCGCGGGCAATTGTCTTTGGCGTTTGCGCACTTGTATTTGAAACAAAATTTATATGAGGAAGCGGTGCCGCACTTAACGGAGGCATTGCAAGCGAAATTGCCTAAAAAAGAAAAAGTGCGGGCTGCGTATCTTTTGGCGCAATTGCATCAGCGTGCGAACCGAAATGAACAGGCATTTACGGCTTTTGACAAGGTTTTGGATTACAGCCCTGTGTATGAAATGGAATTTAATGCCCGTTTAAATATGGCGTTGAATGGGAATACGACGAATGAAGTCGCGGTTGCAGGTTTGAATCGGATGGCAAAAGATTTTAAAAATCAGGAATATTTAGACCAAATTTACTTTGCATTGGGTCAGTTGTCGCTGAAAAATGGTAAAAAAGCAGATGGCATTCAATATTTGGAAAAAGCGTTGGCAACCAATGGTAGTAATCCTTCGGTAAAGGCGGAAGCATATTATACGTTGGCAAAATCGTATTATGAATCGGAAAACTATGTGAAGGCAAAAATGTATTATGATAGTACGGCGACGGTGTTGGATAAAAATGATAAGCGGAAAGAAGAAGTTAAGAATTACGCGGAGAATTTGACGGAAATTGCGCAGAATATTTCGTTGATTGAATTGAAAGACAGCCTTTTACGCATTAGTGATATGCCTGTTAAAGCACAAAAGGCATTGGCGGCGCGAATTAAAAAAACGCGGGATGATGCGGCTTTGGCTTCGTTGATGAAGGCTTCCGCGCCCGATGCGGGCGGGAAAAATGCCGATAGAACGGGTTCGGGTGGTTTTCCGACGGTGGGTTCCGAAGCGGGTGGTGCTTCGGCTCAATCTACTTTTTTTGCCTATAATCCAGAAAGTGTGCGCAAAGGAAAGCGGGAATTTGAGAAAAGATGGGGTTCCGACCGCAAATTGGAGGATAATTGGCGGCGTTCTAACCGTCGAACGGCGAGTGCATCCACGATTGCGGATAATACGGATGCGGGTTCGAGTGAACTTTCTGAAAAAGAATTGAATTCGATTTTGAAAGACGTGCCGCGCAGTCAAGGCGATATTGAGGCTGCTAAAAATCAAATTGCAGATGCGATGTTTCAACTCGGTGTTTTGTATCGGGATAAATTGAAAAATCATCAAAAAGCCATTGATGTATTGGAAAAATATAACAATCGTTTTCCTGCGGGGAAGGATGAATTAGCGGCTTGGTATTATCTTTATTTGTCTTATACGGATGCGAAAGACAAGGCGAAAGCAAAAGTATATTATGATAAAATTCAATCTAAATATGCAGATTCTAATTATGCAAAAGTGTTGCGCGACCCGAATGCGTTGAAAACGCAGGATGATAAAAAATTGGAAAGGTATTACGATTCGACTTATATTGTTTTTTCAAAAGGGCAGTATAAAGAAGCGGTGGAAAAGATTGCGGCAGCAGAACAATTGTTTAGCGGTGCGCATCCGTTTAAAGCGAAATTTGCTTTGATGAATGCGATGTGTTTGGGCAGTTTGAAAGGTAAAACCGACTATGTCAATGCTTTACGCGAAGTCGTCGGCAAATTTGGCGAACAGCCCGAAGGCAAACGGGCAACTGAAATGTTGCGGATTTTGGCAAGTACAGCAGAACCTGCCGCGCCTGAAACGCCTGCTGCAATGCCGAATAGTCCTTTTAAAATCATGGACGAGGCTGCGCATTTTGTGATGGTTTTGGCAGAAAAAACACTTTCGTTGGAAGATGCAAAAGTGGCGGTTTCGGATTATAATAGCAAATATCATCGGTTAGAAGATTTGCGGTTGTCGAGCATTTTCTTGGATACGGATGCAGAAATATCGGTTTTATTGGTGCGAAAATTCAGTAATAAAGCGGCAGCATTGGCTTATACGGATGCTGTGGCAAAAAATCGGGCAGATTTCTTGCCGAAAAATGTGAAATTCCAGATTTTTGCGATTCATCAAGACAATTATAGAGAAGTGATTAAGCAGAAATCAGTGGTGGATTATGCGAAGTTTTATGAAAAAGCGTATTCCAAATAAGCTGAAATTTGGGTTAGTATAAATAAAATTAGGATACGATTGGAACGCGGAGGACGCAGATTGTACGAATTTACACGGATTTTTTTTTGAAGTGGCTGTCTCAAAAGGGTAAAATTTAATTTTTAGACCCAATATTATTCGGTTGGGATACAAATGGATGTACGGATTCTACGGATTTCACGGATTAGTACGGATTTTTTTTAACTCCAATGCCTCGTTTTACGCAAAAAAAATAAAAAAAATCCGTACCAATCCGTGAAATCCGTAGAATCCGCACATCCATTCGTATCCCAAAATTATCGTAATCACCATCATCTACATAAAATGGATCCATTCAAGTCTTTAAAAGAGTCGGTTTACGAAGCGAATATGGAGATTCCAAAGCAAAATTTAGCAATTTATACTTTTGGGAATGTCTCCGAAATAGACCGTCGAGCAGGAATCATCGCCATTAAACCCAGTGGCGTACCTTATACCGAGTTGAAAGTGAATGATATCGTAATAGTGGATTTGGATAACAAGGTGGTGGCGGGTAAAAAACGCCCTTCTTCGGATACCAAAACCCACACCTTATTATATAGACACTTTGAAACGATTGGCGGCATTTGTCATACGCATTCGACGTACGCCGTCGCTTGGGCGCAAGCCATGCAAGCGATTCCCAATTTGGGTACAACGCATGCCGATCATTTGGTGGAAGCAGTGCCTGTAACGGATGTGATGAGTGATGCCATGATTCAAGGCGATTACGAGCATGAAACGGGGAATCAAATTATTCAACTTTTCCAACAACAAAATCTATCGCCAGAAAGGGTTGAAATGGTTTTAGTTGCGTGTCATGGTCCCTTCACTTGGGGCAAAAATGCGGCAAAAGCCGTTTATAATGCGGGTGTTTTGGAAGAAATTGCGAAAATGGCGTTTTTGACACGTCAAATCAATCCTTTAACGCCGCCGATTAAACAGGCTTTGAAGGATAAGCATTATTTCCGAAAACATGGAGTGGGCGCGTATTATGGGCAGGAAGGTTATTGAAATGCCTTTGGAAGCGTTGGAAGTGGCTGTCTCAAAAGGGTAAAATTTAATTTTTAGACCCAATATTATTCGGTTGGGATACAAATGGATGTACGGATTTCACCGATTTCACGGATGAATACGGATTTTGGGGACAAAAAATCCGTACAAATCTGTGAAATCCGTAAAATCCGTACATCCATTCGTATCACAATGTATCTCAAAGCGTAACCCAAAAATGGAACATCCCCATAAAATCCAAAAAAAATCCGCGTAAATTCGTAAAATCCGCGTCCTCCGTGTTCCCATTCGCTCTACACCTTTTTTTTGTCCCGTACTAAGGCAAAAAGGCTTAATGCAAAAAATGACGAACCCCTGTCATCACCATTGCAACGCCATTCGCATTGCAAAAATCAATACTATCTTTGTCTTTCACCGAACCGCCCGGTTGAATCACGGCTTTGATACCTGCTTTATGTGCAATTTGGACACAATCGGGGAATGGAAAAAATGCTTCCGAAGCCATCGTCGCGCCCGTCACATCGAAACCAAACAACGCTGCTTTTTCCAACGCCTGCCGCAACGCATCCACCCGACTCGTCTGCCCGCAACCCATCGCCAACAATTGACGATTTTTAACAATAGCGATGCCATTGGATTTCAAATGCTTAACGCAAATATTCGCGTAAAGCAAATCTTCAATTTCTGCTGCCGTCGGTGTTTTAATTGTCACGGGTTTTAAATCCGCAGCAACTTCCGTTTTTGCGTCTGTATCTTGTTGGATGACCCCGTTTAACAACGATTTAAATTGTGTCTGATTCGTTTGGAAAGCCTTGATTTTCAATAAGATACGTGTTTTTTTGGTCATCAATAATTTCAATGCTTCTGCATCAAAATTGGGCGCAATCAACACTTCGTAAAACAATTTATTGATTTCTTGCGCCGTCGCAAGGTCAATGGTTTGGTTGCAAATCAAAACGCCGCCAAAAGCAGAAATCGGGTCAGAGGACAAAGCGGTTTTCCATGCTTCCAAAATCGTGGGGCGCGTCGCAACGCCGCACGCATTGGTATGTTTTAAAATGGCAAAAGTTGGGGATGCGTTTTTGAATTCGGACATCAACCGAACGGCGGCATCAATATCCACCAAATTGTTATAACTAATGGCTTTTCCATTCAAATTATCAAACAATGCTTTCAAATCGCCGAAAAAAACAGCCGATTGGTGTGGATTTTCGCCATAACGCAACGGTTCGTGTACGTGCAAACTGTGTTTGAATGCTTTGTAATCCGTTCCTGCCGTAAACCAATTAAAAATTGCGGTATCATAATGAGAAGAAATGTTGAAAGCAAGGCGCGCTAATTCTTTGCGTTCCTGCATTTCTGTAAAACCATTGTTGGATTTCAAAATCTCTAAAAACCAAGCATATTCGTTGCGCGAAGGCACAACCACCACATCTTTAAAGTTTTTAGCCGCCGCCCGAATCAGCGAAATGCCGCCAATATCAATTTTTTCAATAATGTCATTTTCATTTTGAGTTGCGGCAACGGTTTCTTCAAACGGGTACAAATCCACAATCACCAAATCTAATTCTGGAATATCGTAAGTTTCCAACTCTGCCAAATGCGCGGCTTCGCGGCGGGCGAGCAATCCACCAAAAATTTTGGGATGCAACGTTTTGACGCGCCCATCCAAAATCGAAGGGTAAGAAGTCAGGCTTTCGACGGCTTCGACAGGAATTCCAAGTTGTTCGATGAAGGAATGCGTGCCGCCTGTGGAATAAATGCGGACTTTCAAGCGATTCAGTTCGCGCACGACAGGTTCTAAACCTTCTTTGCTATAAACCGAAATCAATGCAGATTTAATTTTCTTTTTATACATAATTAATTGATTTTCAAAATTTTACTAAAAAAAGATCTCTAATTTTTGCCACGAATTGCACGAATTTTCACCGAATGATTAGCGAAAATTTGTACAATTCGTGGCAACCGTTTTAACGGGGCAAAATTAATTGAAATTGCCGCAATAAGAACATTTTATTATTTTTGCACCTAAAAAAAAGGTATGAAAATCGAAGCCATCAAGCCTATCCTCGCGCTCAATAAAGCTTATTTCAAAGATAATTTATTACGTGCTGATTTAGAGCATTTTAAACTTAACGCAAAAATTTTATACACAGATGATAAATGAAACTTTATTTATTTATTTAAAACAATTTAGTATAAATGTTGTTTATTATCAATTATAAGTTATTGATAATCAATTTATAGTAAATATTAAAAAATTGGCATTATTTTATATGAATCAACGCATTAACTTATATTTAAAACATTTCTTTGTAAATGTAAAACTAAAATTACTACCTTTGCGGTAATATTCATCCACCTTAAAAAATATTATAATGGCACAATCCAGTATTGAATGGACGGAAATGACGTGGAATCCTGTTACGGGCTGTTCTAAAATATCCGCAGGTTGCAAATTTTGTTATGCAGAAGTCATGTCAAAACGCTTGCAAGCGATGGGCGTTGATAAATATAAGGATGCTTTTGCAGTACGGACGCATCTGGATAGTTTAAAAATTCCTTATGGATGGAAAAAATCTAAAACTATTTTTGTCAATTCGATGAGTGATTTGTTTCATCCCGAAGTGCCTTTGTCGTTTATACAAGCGGTTTTCAAGGTGATGAACGAAAATCCACAACATATTTTCCAAGTTTTGACAAAGCGAGCAGAAATTTTATTAGAATTTGACCCACAACTCACTTGGACAAAAAATATTTGGATGGGCGTGTCCGTAGAAAATGAAAAAGTGATGGATCGAATTGATTTTTTGAGTCAAACGCATGCTAAAATTAAATTTATATCTGCCGAACCGTTGATTGGGGCATTGCCGAATCTGAATTTAAAAGCCATAGATTGGGTGATTGTGGGCGGCGAAAGTGGCACAGGAAAAATACGTCCGATGTTACAAGATTGGGTCGAAGACATTCAAAATCAATGTGTTACGCAAGGTGTTGCGTTCTTTTTTAAACAATGGGGCGGCGCAAATAAGAAAAAAACGGGTCGGCTTTTGAATGGTCATACTTTTGATGAAATGCCTGTGCAATTGCCTGTTTCTCAATAATAATGAATTGATTTCCAATGAATTTTTATAGAAACTCATTGGAAATCAATCTATTAATTATCTTAATTGTATAGAAAGTATTTTAGGCTGATTTTCAAAAGCATTCATGGTAACATAAAAAGTATTTTTTTGAGCTTTAGTATCATTTTTGATTACTTTAAGTCGTTTTTCTGAATCTAAGATTTTAAGCACTTCGGCTGTGTGCTTCGGTAAAAAACCGTTGCGAGAAGCAAATTGAAAAATTTCTCCATTATAGGTAGAGCGATTTTTCAAAAAAAGTATTAATTTTTGTTTTAAACGATTCGTTTGCGGCATTGGTTTTTGACCGCCGAACAATCCTATATCCATATTATCCATTCGATAATCCCAGCCTTGCCCATTTTCTTCATCAATTCGCCATTTTGTTTCTAACATTTTCATAAACCCGACGGGATGCGAAGTGAAAAAATATAAACAAAAAGTAGTTTGTGCATCTTTTTTAATCGAAAAAGTATCAATATAGTAATCGCTGCCTAAATAATTCCTAAATCCATCCGTTATCTGATGAATAAAATCCCAAATAGATTGTACATTTTTCCACTGCATGTACTCCATAATTTCGCTTAAAAAATCAATCAATGCTTGCGGCGTGCCATTTTCTGCAAAACGATACATAAATTGAGTCGGCTGCCAAAGCAAAACCTCTGATTCTTTGCACATCAAGTCCTTAATTTGACTCGCTCGAATGCTTTTATAATCATACGGGTCAATAAATAAGAATGCTTTTTCCTTTTTACCATTTAAAGTTTTAATATGACTGATTACTTGCGGTAATTTATCTTCATAACGCTCTGTTGAAAAATGTAATTCACCCCATTGTTTTTGATATAATTGCTTTGCTTCAATCACATTTTTAAGTTTTTCAATTTTATCTACCTCAATATCATTGAAATAAAAATTAATTTTTGGAATCATGGGTTTGCCTGTGTAATTGGCATAAAAATCACGCACCGTCTTGAGTAAAACTAACGGGCTGCCTTCGCCTTGATTTTCATAAATTCCCTCACCACAAAATAAATCATATAGATGTATTTGCTTAGTGAATCCTGCGTAGGTAATGATAGGCAAATAAGCCTTGAGATATTCGCCTAATAGGTTGACTTTTGCTTCTGAATGCTCAAAAAGATTCGTTTGGGATGCTTTCATAGGGGTAAAAATTATAAATCGTTTTGATATGTAACAATAATTGCTACGTTAATGATTCATTGTAAACACTTTGCAGCAAAAATAAGTGAAAAATTTGGAATTACAAATTTTATATGATTTTTCGTTCAAAAAAATCATATAAAATTTTAAGTCTTAAATTTGCTTTTTTTGAGATTCGATTTTGCTATTTTTGCACCTAAAAAAAGTTGTATGAAAATTGAAACCATCAAGCCTATCCTCGCGCTCAATAAAGCGTATTTCAAAGATAATTTATTACGCGCTGATTTAGAGCATTTTAAAGATAAAATTAAAATTTTATATAATCGTTTAGAAGACGCTTCGGAAGAATCGGAAGAAAATCTTAAAAATCTTTTAGCTGATTTTTTAAAACAAGCCTTCTATGAACCTGACTTTTTCATCAATACGAAAGGTCGAACGGATTTGGCGATTCACAAAGGAAAATCGGCAAAAGAGGCTGTAAGTGTCTTGTTTGAAACCAAAAAACCCAATAGTCCCGATTTATGTCATCCTGCGAAACCGAATTCTAAAGCGTTTCAACAATTGATTTTGTACTACCTGCGGGAGCGTGTGTCTGCGCAAAATATGGATATTCAACATCTTATTGTTACGGATTTTTATCATTGGTACGTTTTCGACGAAAACCAATTCGATAAGCAGTTTTATCAAAACGCAACGTTTCTAAAACGTTTCAAAGATTTTGAACTCAGTGGCAAATCCACTGAAGTTTTTTACAAAGAGATTGCAAAACCGTTTTTAGACGATTTGGATGTGGTGTTTACGGCGACGCATTTTACGTTGCAAACGTTGGAATATTTAGTGCGAAAAGATGATGAAGAAGCAGATATTCAATTGATTCCGTATTATAAAATTTTATCACCGATTCATTTATTGAAATTGCCGTTTGCGAATGATAGCAATACGTTGGATAAAAATTTTTATACGGAATTGCTGCATCTCATGGGTTTGGAGGAGGTCAAATCGGAAGGCAAAAAGTTGATTCTGCGCAAAAAACAACGCGATGAATTTTCGCTTTTGGAAAATACGCTGACCAAAATTCAAAATAAAGGTTTTTTGCACTTTCCGAATGTTAAAAATTGGGGGCATTCGCCTGCCGAACAAGCCGAAAATATGGCTTTGGAACTTTGCCTAACTTGGGTGAATCGGATTTTATTTTTGAAATTATTGGAAGGGCAATTGGTGCGGTATCAGCGCGGGAATAAAATTTTTTGTTTTTTAAACCATGAACTTTTGTATGATTTCAATCGCGTGAATAAATTATTTTTTGAGGTGTTGGCGGAACGCCCCGAAAATCGAACGGGCAAAACCAAAACGGAATTTGCGCACATTCCCTATTTGAATTCTTCGCTCTTTGAACGAACTGATTTAGAACGCAATTTATTTGAAATCAATTACTTAGATGATAATGAACCGTTGGAATTGTGGTCTAATACGGTTTTGAAAGATGCAAAAAGCAATCGTTTAACGGGCGAAATGCCGACTTTAAAATATTTTTTAGCCTTTTTGAATGCGTATAATTTTGCTTCGGAAGGGGCGGCGGGCATTCAAGAAGATAAACGGACGTTGATTAATGCGGCTGTTTTGGGGTTGATTTTTGAGAAAATTAATGGTTATAAGGATGGCTCGTTTTTTACGCCAGGGTTCATTACGATGTACATGTCGCGGGAGGCGATTCGACGCGCTGTCCTCCAAAAATTTCAACAAAATGGTTATAAATCATTGGATTTCAATGCGTTGCAAGACGAGATTTCGGATAGAACCACCGCAAATGCGTTAGTCAATAGCGTTAAAATTTGTGACCCTGCGGTGGGCAGTGGTCATTTTTTAGTTTCGGCGTTGAACGAATTATTGGCGATTAAATCGGATTTAGGGATTTTGCAATATCGGGATGGCAAGCGCGTCAAAGATTTTAAATTGGAAGTCGTTCAGGATGAACTCGTCGTTTTTGACGAGGAAGCAGAAGCCGTTTTTGAATATGCCTTAGGCGAAAAAGGCGGCGCAATTGCAGGAAAACAGCGTTTGCAAGAAATGTTATTTGGTGAAAAGCAGTTTTTGATAGAGAACTGTTTGTTTGGTGTGGATATCAATCCGAATTCGGTTAAAATTTGTCGGTTGCGGTTGTGGATTGAATTGTTGAAAAATGCATTTTATACGCGGGAATCGAATTATAAAGCGTTGGAAACTTTGCCGAATATCGACATCAATATCAAACAAGGCAATTCCTTGATAAGTCGTTTTGGATTAGAAACGGATTTGTCAGAAGTATTTAAAAAACAAACTTTTAGTGTCGAAAAATATCGTAAAGCCGTTGCCGATTATAAAAAAACCAATGATAAATCGGTTAAAAATCAATTGACGCTTTTCATTGACCAAATAAAAGAACAATTTCAATCCGCTTTCCATCGAAAAATGAAGGAAAATATGGATTTGGCAAAATTAAAAGGACAATTATTGAATTTGCAAAATCAGAATTTGTTTGGCGATGCGGTGGACGACGCGGAAATGGAACGATTAGAAACCCTCGTCGCGCAAGCGCAACAAAAAGTGGATGATATTAAAAATAACATTTTGTATCAAAATGCTTTTGAATGGCGGTTTGAATTCCCTGAAGTGCTCAATGATGCAGGGCAATTTGTCGGTTTTGACGTTGTGATTGCCAATCCGCCGTATGGCGTAAATGCAAATCACCAAAATAGTGATACTTTAAAACAAGATTTTAAAACATTTAGTTTTAGAGGCGAAAGTTATGTATTGTTTATTGAACGGGCTTTACAAATCTTAAAAACAGAACATCAATTAAGTTTTATCATTCCTGACACCTTATTAAATCTTGGTTTCACGCAAAGTATTAGGAATCATTTACTTACAAATTCTAAATTAATTGAAATTGACTTATTGCCCAATCCAGTGTTCAATGACGCAACGGTTGATACGATGCTTCTCTTTACGCAAAAGCAAAAATTTGTAGAACCGTTCATTCCAAATGATGTGATTGTGCGCATTTTCAACAAAAAAGAAGTGCCTAAAAATTTACACTTTCCAGAAAAGACGTTTTCGATTTCAACCGAAAAATGGTTTAAACAACAGGCGTTTAATGTGCAAAGTGATAAGGATGAAACGCTTTTGATTGATAAAATTGAAAGTCAATTTCCAAAATTAGAATCCTTTGTAGAAATGTTTTATGGCATAAAAGCCTATCAAGTTGGGAAAGGAAAACCCGTACAAACGAGAGAAATCGTTGATTCAAAACCATTTACATCTTCAAATCAAACAAATGCAAAATGGTTGCCATTTTTTGATGGAAAACACATTGGGCGTTATGAATTGCTTTGGAAATCAAATAATTGGATAAATTATGGCGCATGGCTTGCTGAACCAAGAAGTCCTATAAAATTTGAAGGCGAAAAAATATTAATTCGGAAAATTATAGGTAAAACTTTAATAGCACATTACATACCGTACACGTCGTATTGCAATACGCTACTTTTTGTTTTAAAATTAAATAAAGATGCGCAAATTAGTTACAAAAGTTTATTAGGGGTTTTAAATTCCAAATTTATAGGCTGGTATTTTCGGAAAAAATTCCAGATTACAGAGGAAGATACTTTTCCACAAATTATGATTCGAGATATATTACAATTTGCCATTCCAAATACGCAAAATATTGATAATCAACAAATTGAGCAGTTCGTAGAACAGATTTTAGCGCAAAAAAAAGCCGATGTCCGCGTTTCGACCGCCGACTGGGAGTCCGCGATAGATACATTGGTTTATAAATTATACGTTTTAAATCTTTCTGAAATCGCCCTAATCGAAAAAGCAATATAAAAATAAGGTCGTCGGGGTTGCAACCCCGACGACCTTTAAAGTATTGATAATCAATTTTTTATATATCAAGCCGCCGCAAAACCCGATAAATGTCGCGCATAAGGCGGCAAGAAACCCAAAACAATATCTTGTTTTTCAACGCCCATCGCCATCAATTCATCTACGACTTCTCGTTCGGTGTTATTACATTGAAACCAAATTTTCCCATCTTTAATGTCAAAATGGAAAATGGGCGCGAAAATGTATTTTGCGCCATGCCAACCCAAATGCAATGCTTGAAAGCGATTGCGTTGCAAATCAATCAAAACTTCCGTTTCGACGGCGGGCATATTGGCAAGTCCTGTTTCATTGGCAATTTCCGCCAGAAACTGCGTTAAGATATGTTGATATTTTTTTATTTTATCCATTGTACAATTGTTTCGGTTGCAGGGTCATAGACAATTATTTTACCTTGAATTCTTTGTAACGTTTTTTGAATAATGTTCTTTTGAAAAAACGTCGTATGAATCGTTTCAGGTATCGCTAAAAATAAGACTCTCTTAACGTCAATCTCCTCTAAAGCGACTGAATAATCCACAAATTGCCCAATCGCTTTATGAAATTCATTGATAGTTGAAGGATTCATAAAACTTTTTATTTCAACAGCTATCAATTGCAAGTCTTTTTCGGCTGCAAGTATCGGTTCGCCCGCCAAATCAATTTCATATTGCACTTCCTCAATTCGGATTCTGTATGGATCATGTGTGATGCGCCAGCCATCCTTAATAAGTGCATTTTTTACTTGCTGATGATACAAGTCTCTCGCCATAGATGTTTCCTTTTTTGATTTAATAATGCAAATATGAGTAGAAACTTTGTAAACTCCAAATTTTTTCGCAAATTTTAGTTTTTGCCTTTGTGGATGCGATTTTAGCGCAAAAAAAAGCCGATGTGCGCCTTTCGACCGCCGATTGGGAGTCCGCGATAGATACATTGGTTTATAAAGGATACGATTTAAATGCCTCTGAAATCGCAATGATAGAAAAAGTGATATAAGAATAAGGTCGGCGAGGTTGCAACTTCGCCGACCTTTAAAGTATTGATAATCAATATTTTAAAACCTCAACTATCGGATACAGCATTGAAAATAGTTAAGAAATTTTTAGGTTTAATAACCTTCACTTTTAGCGGGTTATTGGGTTTCAGCTCTTTAAAAAAAACTTTATCTTCCGTAATTAAATAATCGGCTCCACAGGCAACATAACAATCTACAAATTTTTGGTCATCGGGATCTTTGTAAGGAATGCTCCAAAAAAAGTATTTTTCAACGCGTACCAGATTCGGCAAGCCAATAATCGCATCTAAAATGGATTCTGCTAACACAGCACTTCCATAAAATTGTGTAATAATTTCATGATATTCGTCTAAAATATCGGTTGTTACACATAAGATTAATTTTTGTTGCCTCAAAGCTTGCCAAAGCCCATGATGCGGAGAGCGAGCGGAAATGATTTGAAGCAACACATTGGTGTCAAGCACGATTCTCATAGACTTGCGCTTTGGATTTTAGTTTTGCTCGATAGGGGGTTCGTTTTATTTTTTTGGCTTCCTGTGCCAGAGTTGCTGTAGACCAGCCTTTTGCATCTAAAATTTTATCAGCGAGCGCGGTGACTCGATTGAATTTGAAATCAATCAGAATCTGGCGCAAACGGATAAGTTCTTCCTCACTGATGCCTGTCGCAAACAATTGTATGATTTCCAATTGAGCAGGATTAAACGGCAATGACATTTGAACCATTTCACTCATAAGAATGCTTTTTATTGAAAAGATTGATTTTAATGAAATAAACGCTGCAATCAAAATACAAATTTGAGTAAAAAAATGATAAAATCCAAATTTTTTCCTAAATTTTAGGATAGAATCGATTTTCGTGCAAAAAAAAGCCGATGTGCGCCTTTCGACCGCCGCTTTGGAGTCCGCGATAGATAGATTGGTTTATAAATTATACGATTTAACAGCCTCTGAAATTGCAATGATAGAAAAAGCGACATAAGAATAAGGTCGGCGAGGTTGCAACCTCGCCGACCTTTAAAGTATTGATAATCAATGATTTAATGTCCTAAAAACTTAATCTACATTGCCACGTGGCGTTCGCCCACATTTTTTTTCGTAAGCGTCAATACATTCTTGTTCGATTTCCAACGCTTTCGGGCGACCTAAAATGCCTCTAAAAAGCAAC
>JBDKKX010000054.1:0-15864 GCA_039795795.1 Bacteroidota bacterium
AACCAGCTATTCGCATGGATTTCTTCTCCTATCTTTGTAAACATTTCCGTGGATTGAGTAAATTTTCACAAAGATAATTCATATTACAATCTGTCAAAGAACTTATGTACACAGCACAGGGTCGCGACCTGCCCCTACGATTTTTCGATATTTCATTTAGGACAGGTCAATGATTTATAAAAATAATCCATCATTAAAATCATCTCTAAAATGAAAAAAAATTGTCTTTTTATCGGCATTATTTTTTTGAACTTTTGGGCAAATGCTCAAACATTATTTGTTCAAAACGGTTTTACGATATTGGATGCGGGCAGTTTATCGGGGACGTTTGCGACGGTGAATTATGCGACGCTTCCCAGTGGCTTATCTTGGACAACCACTTATGACGCAACCGCAGGAACCGTTATATTATCTGTCAGTGGCGTTTTGCCTGTGGAACTTTTGAGTTTTAAAGCAACCCCATCGGAAAGAGGCGTAATTTTAGATTGGGCAACCGCTTTGGAAGATAAAACCGACCATTTTAAGGTAGAACGGAGCAGAGATGGACGCAATTTCACGCCTATCGGCACCGTCAAAGCCAAAGGTTCTAATTCAGAGTACGCCTTTACGGATGATAAAGTGCTGGCAGGGATTTATTACTATCGTTTAGCGATACAGGATTCGGATGGGAAAAAGAGTTATTCTAAAATTGTTTCGGTACTTTTAGGCGATAAGACTTTTAAAATCAAAGTGTATCCGACTTTGGTTGTGCAAGACGTGTTTGTGAGTACGGATGGCGGTTCGATTGCGAGTTATCAAGTGGTGAATATGATGGGACAAATCGTTTTATCCGCTCAATTCGCTTCCAATGCCGTGAATCCTTTAACCGTAAGTTTAAACGACTTACCAGATGCGACGTATCTTATTCAGGCTCAAAATACGGAAGGCATTACAACCACTGTAAAAGTCGTGAAACAGACTTATTAAGAGCAGAAATCAGGAAGTAGCTGTCTCAAAAGAGTAAAATTTAATTTTTAGACCCAATAATATTTTGTGATTTTTTCTTTTGAGACAGCCAAATTGCAAAATCCTTACTATTCGCTGTAAATATCAAATGCTTTTTCAGTAACCGTTTTCACAACAGGGTTCCTTGCATCTGCCAACGGCGTGTCTATATCTTCTTCATTAAAATCTTTACTGGCAGGTCTTGCGCGTTTAGATTTGCCAAATTCGCGTAAAAACCGAATTTGATTTGGCATGGTGCGCGCTAACGGCACGATTAAGGCAATCGCTTGTTCCAAATGCCTTGCCAAAATTTGTTGAACATTTGCATTTTCGTTATACGCAATAAACATTGCTTCTTTCACACATTCCTCTATCTCCGCCCCATTAAAATGCTTTGCTTTCCCAACAATATAATTTAAATCTTTAATTGTATTTTGTTTATACTTAGCCAAATGGATTTTAAAAATGGCAATTCGTTCCGCAACCGTGGGCAAATCTATAAAGAAAATCTCATCAAATCGCCCTTTTCGCAACAATTCGGGCGGCAAAACTTGTACATTATTCGCCGTCGCAACCACAAAAACAGGTTTTGTTTTTTCCTGCATCCAAGTCAAAATCGTGGAAAACACCCGCGAATTCGTACCACCGTCTCGCTCGCCTCCGCCCGTATTCAACCCTTTTTCAATTTCGTCTATCCACAACACGCAAGGCGCGACTGCTTCAGCCGTCGCAATCACTTGCCGAATATTATTTTCACTTGCACCTACTTCAGCTTGAAAAATTTTGCCTACATCTAATTTTAACAAAGGTTGTTTCCATTCTGCCGCAACGCACTTCGCCGTCAAACTCTTGCCACAACCCGGAACGCCTACCAATAAAATACCTTTCGGTTCTTGCAAACCAAATTTTTTAGCTTTGTGTTCAAAGGCTTTTTTACGAGATTTGAGCCAATCTTTTAAATGCTCCAGCCCGCCGACATGCGCATCCAACTGTTCTGAAACGCGACAATAATCTAATAATCCACTTTTTTTAATAATTTGTTCTTTTTCCTGCGCGATGATTTGAATCGCTTCTCGGCTGTGAAAACCCGTTTTGTGTTTTGCCAGACGGAATGCAAGATGTGCTTCCATATCCGTCATTCCAAGTGCCGCCTCTATAAAATACCGTTCTAAATCTTCGGGAATCGGCACTTGAGCGATGCTATTCAATAATTTTTTTAAATCGTTTCTATCGGGCATCGGAATATTAACCACAGTAATAAATTTTTCCAATTCGTTGGGGATTTTAACGAACGGACCCGTGCAAATTAAATGTTTTGAATAATACTTCAATTGCTCCGCCAGTTTACGCAAACGCGTAAACGTTTCAGGTTGGTCAAAATAAATATGTAAATCTTCTAATACATAAATCGCTTTTTCAGAAGGTGTTGCCTGCGGTTCCATTGAACTGCGAATCGTATCCAAACAACCATTATAATCATCTCCCGCTTTAATCGGTTGAATTTCATAACGATTTCCTTCTTGACGCGCATGTTCGGACAGCCCTGAAACGCAATCCCAATGATAAAATTTGCAACTCAAACGATGTGCAATATTCCGAATATATTGCCTTGTGCGGTCGTACTCGGTCGTGACTGCGTAAATCAAGGTATAATTCGCTTGAATTAAATTTTCTATATTTTCAAAAGTCTCTTTACTGCTCATAATCCGAAGCGCGTTCTAACGCATTTTTAACGTTTTGAAATAATTTTTTGATCGGGTTTGCAATAAGTTTTAGTTTTATATTTGGCAGGAATCGCTTTTCGCCGAATATGTGTTCCTTCTTTGCGCGAAGTGCCAAAGGTTGCATCTATTGCCGCCATTGCTTTATCCGCCAAATGATGCACATCTTCGGGAATGTAATTGGAATCCGAAACGACAGTTCCGTCGTGCAACACGGTGAAAGTAATTTCAGTCCGTTTTTCCGTTTCGGCGGCGATTTTGGAATGAGCTACCATTTTGAATCGTTTTTTCTCGATTTCGTTGGCGACAAAACTCAAATCGGGCATATATTTAAAACCCATTGCTTCAAATTCGTGCACAACGGTTTGTACAGAATAAGCGATATTCAATTCGTAAAATTGATTTTCCAAGATTTTCGCTAATTCCAAACCATTTTTTAGGAAATAGCGATTGTAAGTAACAATATTATTAGCGACTTTCAAGGCGTATTCGCCGTGTAAATGCACGTTTTGTTTGGCATCATATACGTATAAAACCGTTTCGGAAGACTCTATTTTAACTTCAAAACGCCATCCTAATTGAGTACACGCCACTTTTAACAAGTCTGAGCGCATCAACATTGGGTTTTTCAAAAAAGTCGAAGATTCAAAACAAGACATTTAGAATGATGAATGATGAATGATGAATGATGAATGATGAATTAATGATTATCGTTTTTTCTTTTTAGGATTATGATACACAGGCGGTTTGGCAACGGGCTTATCGGAAGGTTTTGTAGGCGTATCCAATATCGGCTTTCGGATTTCGCTTACAGGTGTAGGCTCGATGTTAAGTAATTTTTCCAACGAAATCACTGGAATTTCAAGCGATTTGGCTTTCAATTGCAATCCATTATCATTCGTCAATAAAACCACATTCTTATCCAGCAGCCGATACGCAACAGATAAAATTTTGTTATCTGCCGAAGGTTGCCTATAATCTTCGCCCATTGCATTTAAATCCGCTTTATAAGTTTTCAATCGCTTGTTCTCACCGAGTTGCTGATTCAACATTTTTATGACTTTGCTTGCATTTTCTTGGCAATCGCGTTGTTGTTTGAGCTTATCCAATTCGTTAATCACGGTGTGCGAAAGCCCAATTTGATGTTTTATATGAATTTTGGAAATAATATCTGGCTCATAAATGAAAATATTCGTATCAATAATATAAATTTTGGATAATATTTCCTCTTTAATGCGTGTAATTTCTGTTTGAATCATCGTTTCTGCGACTTGGATATGTTGCCCAAGTATCCGATAAATATCAAACAATTCGTTCTTTATTTTCTCCAAAGATACGATAAAATCTTGTATCGGTTCCAACTTCGAGAAGGTTTGACTTTTAAAATCCGCCTGCCATTTTTCCAATTCCTTCGACAATTGAAGGCTGTGTTTGGTCTGCAAACCTTGTATAAAAGTCGTTTTTGCCTCTTTTATGTCACGGAGTAGATTGAAAAGGGAAATATTATCGTGCACATTAGCAAAAACTTGTACTTTTTGGTCTAAATTTTCAAAAGCTAAAATCTCCGATTTCGATAACGATTTTACCGATTGTTCATAGCCTTTAATTTTATCATTTATTGCTTGTTGAGTTCTTGAAACATAATGTTGTGCTAAATAATTTTTAGTGGGCGCGACTTTCTCTTTAAGGAATTGAAGCGTTGCCGATTGCACTTGTAAAACAGGCGTTAACAAAATATCATCCTTTACATTTACTTCTAAATGTCTCATAATCAATGATTTACAATTTTCGCCTAAAATTAAAACTTCCAAATCTTGAACCTCCGTCAAACCCATATACAACCCAGAACTCAGCTGTAAGGTCTTTGTATAGAACTCATCTCGCTTTTCTGTCGAGCGATGATTTTGGAGCAGAACAAAAATAGGTTTGTTGGAATGCTGTAATTTTTCAATTTTTGCCAACCATTCATCGGTGTAATCGGGCAATAAAAACCAAATTTCTTCCGCATCCGCAGGCAAAAACGATGCAAGATGATTCCAAAAATAAGGCAGTTCTATCCAATCCAACATTTGATAGCGTTCGGATGCAATTTCCACTGCTTTGTGCGGATGCTGCTGAAAAACTTGTTCAAAAGCATCTTTTTTTTGCAGGAGTGCAGTTTTAAAAGGTTTTGGAAAGGGCAGAGCATGCGGGCTCCGTTCCACTAAGGATTCAAGCAATTCCGTTTGCCGATGTTCCAAAAGCCAATCTGCACAAAAGGGATAAGATTTTTTATGCATAAGATTATAGGCAAAAAAACGAAGTTCGTCCGTTTCCACATCGTACAAAACCGTAATTTGTAAATCAATTTCAAAACATTTTGCATCTATAAGGGTTTCATTTTTAAAGTAATGTCCTTTTTCATCATCCCATATTTCTGGAATTTGCACGGGTGCAATCGTTTTCCGCAAGGAACTATCTTGCAAAAGCGAACTCATTTGAATCGGTGTATAAGGGTCATTTGCTTGAAAATGTTTTCTAACCGCATTATGATTTTCGCCCATAACATCATACCATAACTGAAAAGTCTTAGGTTCATCCGCCCGAAACTTTCTATTTTTGATGGCATATTTGCGCCCCAAACGAGTCAACCGACAAGCCGTGTAATCAAAACCCGTTTCAATCATGCCGTACTCTTCCAAACTATCCAAAGCCATCCGCAAAATATCATATTCTGCTTCATCTTTATATTGTTGATTTTCCGGATCTTGCCGAATATTGAATCCCAAAATATCCCCGATTTCCTCTATACTGACTACGTCATTGAGGAGCAAAATGCCCACAATCGTCTTATCGAACAAATCAAACGGCTCACTGACGGTGCAATCCGCCTCCAATTCCGCTACAATGTATAGCCATTGAAAGGGAATTTGTCCTAAAATCTGTGAAAATCTCGTTTAATCTGTTCAATCTTTGCCGAAAAGTATTTTTTGTCACGTAAAAATGCTTCCTTCACTGAGCGTTCACTTTACCGCTTTTGACATCTGCAATCTTCAATTCATTCATCACGGATTCCGCCATTTCGTGTACTTTGGCATCTTTTTCAAAAGGTTTTGCCGCAGCTATCACGGATTGCTGCATGGCGAAACGGGCATCAATCGTTCCTGTGACAGGATTCATCAACACGCTGTCCCGCAACAAATACAACCAACCGATGACACTATCATCCCCTGCTTCGTAAGTCGCTTGAAAATCCGTCAAAAGGACGGCTGGATTTTTCAAAAAAGCATCTTTCACCGCCATGACTTCCGAAATACAAGAATGCGTATCACATTTTTTAAATGCCGTCCATGCCTCCGATTTGGATGGAGGGGCTTGCTCTTGGTTTACATCCGATTTGGATTCAGGTGCCTGCTGCTTATTTTGGCAAGCGCAACAAAGAAGATACGATAAAATTAAATACTTCATATTTGATAAATGGTTGATTAAGTAACTTGGGTTAAATGCTTTAATTTTTCAATTATAATTCATTAATTATTTATAAATCAATACTTTACGCGCTTCACCAGCCTTGACGCAAGCGCGATACATGCCTTCCGAATTAAATGGCATTATAATATTTCCATTTTTATCCACCGCAATTAAGCCCCCTTCGCCGCCTTTTTCAACCAATTTTTTCATTACAATTTGTTCGCCCGCCGCTTCCAAAGTGCTTCCTTTATATTCCATCAGCGCACAAATGTCCCGCGCAACCGTGTAGCGAAGGAAAAATTCGCCATGCCCTGTACAACTCACTGCTGCCGTCGCGTTATCCGCGTAAGTCCCTGCGCCAATCACAGGCGCGTCACCGATTCTATTCCACCGTTTATTCGTCATGCCACCCGTCGAAGTGCCTGCTGCCAAATTACCCATTTGGTCTAAACAGGCTACGCCAACGGTACCAAACTTATAATCTGTTTTGCCAAAAGGCAAATCACCAGAATTTCCTTTGGCTTGTTCCGCCGCTTTTGCTTTTTGGAGCCCGTCCCAACGTTCTTGTGTGAAAAAATAAGCAGGTGGAACAGTATCTATTCCAACCGATTGCGCAAAAATTTCCGCGCCGCGCCCACTCAAAAAGACATGTTGCGATTTTTCTAACACGGCGCGGGCAGCCCGAATCGGGTTTTTGATATTTGTCACCCCACAAACCGCACCTGCTTTTTGATTTGAACCGTCCATAAAAGCCGCATCCATTTCATTTTTGCCTTCAAAAGTGAAAACGGCACCTTTTCCAGCATTAAAAAGCGGACAATCTTCTAAATACAGAATGGTTTTTTCCACCGCATCCGTCGCTTTGCCGCCCGATTTTAAAATATTTTCGCCAATCGTTAAGGCTTCATTCAACGCTTGAAGATAAGCCGCTTCTTTTTCAGGAGTCATATTTTTTTTCAAAATCGTGCCCGCGCCCCCGTGTAACGCAAGGGCATAAGCAGGTCGTTTTGTTTGACAAGCATTGGTCATCAAACTAATACAAATAAGGAATAAATAAATATTATTTTTCATGTTGAACCTTTTTTTAAGAATGAAAGTAAATCGGTGAGACAAAGAAACAAAATATCTTTTCGTTTTTTTCATACTTTTGCGATTTAAATTAAAAATCAATAACTAATTAATTATGAACATTTTGATTATCGGCGGTGGCAATATGGGATTGACCTACGCTCAAAGTTTCCTACGCGCACATATTACGACGCGTGACCAATTGATGATTCTCGAACGTTCTACGGAACGTGCTGAAGAATTGAAAACCAAACATAAAGATATTTGTAAAACTTTTATTCATCCCGAAGATTGCGTTTCCAAAGCGGATTTAATTGTGCTTGCGGTCAAGCCACAAGATACAGCATCTTTGTTTGAAAAGTTAAAAGTTTTCACGAATAAATCTCAAGTTTTTCTTTCCATCATGGCGGGCGTGAAAATTGATGCGATTTGTAAAGCATTGAATATCAGTAAAGTAATTCGTGCGATGCCCAATTTGCCTGCGCAAGTCGGACAAGGAATGACCGTTTTTACGTCCACCGACGACGTGACGCGGTTGGAATTGGTGACGGTTCAAAACTTGCTAAACACGACGGGTAAAACGATTTACATAGAAAAAGAAAGTTTAATTGATGCGGGTACGGCGATTTCGGGTAGCGGACCAGCTTATGTGTATTTTTTCATGGATGCAATGATGCAAGCGGCGCGTCAAATGGGTTTTTCTGCCGCAGAATCGGAATTATTGGTGGGACAAACGTTTATTGGGGCGTTGGATTTATATCAAAAATATGATGATTCGTGTGCGGATTGGATTCAACGCGTTGCCTCGAAAGGCGGGACGACAGAAGCGGCATTGAAATCTTTTCGCAAAAATGAATTGCATCAAGATATTATTGATGGGGCAAATGCGGCGTTGCATCGGGCGGTTGAATTAGGTAAGTAATGGGCAGCTTGGAATTAGGATTAAATGAGATTTTTTTGGGAATAAAATGGGATTGATTTTTTAGGATTTAGTGGGATTTTTAGACACTTTTGGATACATTGGGATACGAATCGATGTACGGATTTTACGGATTTCACCGATTTGTACGGATTTTTTTTATTTTTTTGCCTAAAACCAAGCATTTGGGTTCTAAAAATCCGTATCCATCCGTGAAATCTGTAAAATCCGTACATCGATTCGTATCCCAATGTATCCAAAAGTGTCTAAAAATCTCCTAAATCCTAAAAAATCAATCCCATTGAATCCAAAAAAATCCCATTGAATCCTAATTCCAAATTTGGTAACATAAAAATATATTTGTAACTTTGTATTCGTTTTTTACAAAATCCAAATAGAGCAGACCTATTTAAACTATGAATACGACAACACGCATTTTGTTTATATTCAATTTTTTTATCACCGTTACAGGCTTTGGACAAAATCCAACCCAATTAGGCAAATATTTCCATTTGGGTATCGCCATTCCCATCCTGCACTTGTACGACAAAGGACATTCACCCCTCACTTATTCGGGCAAGGGAGTCAAAATTCAATTGGGGTTTGAATATCATCGAGCGTGTTACATGGCGCGCACGCAATTTTCATATACTTATAGCCCTATTAGCCCGTCGAGCAAGCCGCATCCGCGTGTTATGATGTCGAGTGCAGATTTTAATCGAATCCAATTTAGTTATGGTTATTATTTTAAATTGCAAAATAATGAATTGCCTTCAAACGAAAATGCGAATTTAAATACTTCAAACTTAATTGGTGCGACCTTTAATCTGGATTTTAGTTCCAATGATTACAACCTGCCGAGCAACAATTTATTGGGTTATTATGGCACCACTTCTTTGAATATTTCGGGCAGATTTCAACAACCGATTGGAAAAGATTCAACTAAAAGTTTTAATTATGAAGCAACCCTGCCTCTTGTCAGTTACGCGATTCGCCCCAATTATATTGGGATGATGCCTTTGATAGACGGCACTTATGACCTAATCAAGGTTGTTCAACAAGGCAAATTCGCTACTTTGAACCAATTATTCCATTTTTATAATCGATTTGAATTTCAATCCCAAAACAAATTTTATGTTGCCAATCGATTTAATTACGATTGGGAATATCGCAATAATACGACTGAACAACCTTTTCGTTCTGTGATGAGTGGATTGGGATATGAAGCATTATTTAAACGTTGAAGTGGCTGTCTTAAAAGAAAAAACCACAAAATAGGATTCGGTTGTGATACGAATGGATGTACGGATTCCACAGATTTCACGGATGGGTACGGATTTTTTCTTGTCCTTCCGTAGGAAACTGAGTTTCCTACGGAAGGACAAGAAAAAATCCGTACCCATTCGTGAAATCTGTGGAATCCGTACATCCGTTTGTCTCCTAATTTTCTAAAGCAGAAATTGCTGCTAAGTATTTTTGCGTCCTTAATTTATAGTTATCCATTCTGTTATTCTACCGCAGTTTCACCAACTTGTAATACTTCTTTCGTCCCCCCCGAATGACTCACAAAAGCAACGATATTACAAGCATTGGATTTCCAAGCCGCAGGCAAAGTCAACTGAAACGATTTTTCAACAAGATTGCCCGTCGAAAGATTTTCTAAAACATTGCCATCAAAATTTGTAACTATTTTGCGTAGGATGTGTTGGTGATTATAATCCAATTTTTTGCCATTTGAAGTCAATTGAGCATCTAAAACATTGTTTTCCGTGATTAAAACGGTCAACCGCAAATCATTCGTTGAAACATTTTGTATTGGGCTAATGCGAATTTTCACCTCCAATGCACGCGTATTCGGAGTATAATTTTTAATAAAAAAGAGTTTTAAAACTGGATTTTCACGCAATTCTCTTTCTACCAAACTCGCCCAACTCGCTTGTCCAACCTGCAAACCCATTTGACCTGTAAATTTTTTGCGATTCACGACCGCAGATGGATAGCCTTGTGGTGATTCTAAAAAAATTTCCAAAGGCGTACCTTCATTCGTGCGGAAATCGAACCGATTTTCGGGATATGGATTTGCAAAAAAACCAGTATGAATCGAAACCGCCACTACCCTATCAGGAAAACGAGCGCGAATATTTTCAATTTCCGCACTACCATCAGGGCAATTGACGCAACGAACGCCTGTAAATTCTTCTATTAAAACTTTTCGTTCGCCACCAATCACAGCACTTAAAGCTGGAATCGTCGGTTCAATTTCGGCGCAACCCATATTTAAAATGGATAAAAATACTGTAATCAAAATTTTATGGTTCATTATTGGTAAATTTGTAAGATAATTGGATGGAAAATTGGAATTAGGATTAAATAGGATTTTTTTGGGATTAAATGGGATTGATTTTTTAGGATGATTCGGAAAATCCGAATCATCCTAAAAAATCAATCCCATTTAATCCCAAAAAAATCCTATTTAATCCTAATTCCAACCGTCCTACCCAAGAAAATCCTATTTAATCCTAATTCAAACCGTCCTACCCATTAATTCCGTAGCCCAATCGCGCATCACCTCCTTTTTACCAAAATTCAACTCCCGAATCTGCTCCAAAGCATCAAAAGCCCGTTCCAAATACAAATTCATCACCTTTTCCGCATCCTGCCGAACGCCCAATTCCGTAAAAATGCCTTTCACCGTTTCAATTTTCGCTTTTTCATCAATCACTTCGGGCGCGGCAATCATCCACCTATCCAATTGTCGTCGTTGTTCCGCCTCTGCCCGTTCCAATGCGCGCAATAACAAATATGTTTTTTTATTTTGAACAATATCGCCCCCCACTTTTTTCCCAAAAACCGCAGGGTCTCCATAAGTATCCAATATATCATCCTGAATTTGAAACGCAATGCCCACATTTTTACCAAATTCAGCCATTTTCGCCGCCGCCCGCCGACTCGCGCCCCCAATCAACGCCCCCGCTTGAAATGCAAACGCCACTAAAACCGCCGTTTTATATTCAATCATTTTCAAATATTGAGGAATCGTTACTGCCGAATTCGTTTCAAAATCCATATCATATTGCTGTCCTTCGCAAACCTCAATGCCCATCCGCGTAAACGAAGCCATCAATTCCGTCAGAATAAACTTATTATCCGTTTTCATCAAGTATTGATATGCGTGCAGCAACATCGCATCCCCAGAAAGAATGCCCGCATTAACACTAAATTTCGTATGAACCGTCGGCTGACCGCGTCGAAGCGGCGCATTATCCATAATATCATCGTGCAAAAGTGTGAAATTATGAAAAATTTCCACCGCCAACGCCGCAGGCAATGCTTTTTCGGGCGCGCCATCAAATAAATTACAACCCCTCAACACCAATAATGGGCGAAGGCGTTTACCACCGACAGTTAAAATGTAATTGACAGGCTCGTACAACGTCGTTGGCGATTGATTAAAAGCATTTTGTGTTAAGTACTGCTGAAAAAGTTGATTCAGCTCCGTAAAAGATTTCATATAATAGTCAGTCTGTTTTGTCACCAAAAAAGTGATACTTATGCTAAATTTTTTTAATTATCCGTTACAATAAATTGCAATACACCCAATAATTCACTCAAATTGAAAATAGAATACCGATGCGTATCCAATATCAACTCATTTTGTTTCAATTGCAGAAAACGCCACACTTCTCCCGTCGTTGCTGCACCATAATATTGGGGTTGCGGCAAACCTTCTGCCTCATTAAATAATTTTGCACCATATAATTGTGCCGCACATTGCGCCACCCCATAACGCAAATCTAACACGGTTATAATCGCGCTTCAACATACACTTTGGATTGACAAAGAGCCGAATATATATTCAACAAATCGCTTGTTTGAACGGCATCATAAGGACGACTTAAAGTATAATTTTGACCATCCAAAATCAAAAATTGCCAAATCGCGCCTATCACAAAACAGCCTAATAACGGTTCTCCATCCGCATTATGCGTTTGCGCAGCCAACATCGCTGCCAGTAATTGTCCCAAAGGGTCTTCTGATTTGCGAGAGGGTTTATACTCATGGATAAAAAAATACGGTTTTTTAGGCTCTTCCCGACCCGATGCAACCATTAATTCGGGACGACCATGCAGCAAAACACCATGAACCGTTGCAGAAAGCACCCTTTGCGTAAACGTATTATAGCCAACCCCTATCAAGGAAGCCAATTCCACCACTTGTGCAATAAATCGAAATTTCAATTCATCTTCATTCCAAGTACGGTAAAATTGCTCCAATAAAACGCGTTTTGATTCTAAAAAGGCAGTTTCTTGGAGATTTGGCGCGTGTACGGCAGAAAGCCATGCTTGCAATAAAGGAGTAGCGGCAACCTGCTGAATTTGAAACGTGTCACGGACGGATTGCGCCGTCCAGTCGTCGAATGATTTGCGTTTGACAGCCATAAAAGATTGTATTTAAACGATAAAGACACAAGCATAACAAAAAAAAATTGTTACGGTTGTGTCTTTCCCTTTTATTATAAAAAATATCTAAAATGGTGAAAAACCATCTTCTGGTCGTGCATTGGGATTCAGCCCAATATCCAAATCTAATGGCGAACGCGGCAGATTCGTCGTTCCATAAGGAAAATCCGTTTTTGCAGGTGCGTCCGTACCCGATAAAGACACTTTTGAAAGGTCAAAATCATTGTCCATGCTATTCATTCTGCTTGAAATCGTTATAACATTTGGGTCGCCCTCTGTAAAATGCCCATTTCCATCATTCGGATCCGTAAATCGAGAAAATTGTCCCTCAAACTTCAATTTTACAGTATCTAACCCTCCATTACGATGTTTGGCAATGATAATTTCTGCAACCTTTTCGTTTGAATTACCATCTTCATCCACAGTTAGACCATAATATTCAGGACGATATATAAAAGAAACTATATCTGCATCCTGTTCCAAACTGCCGGATTCCCTCAAATCGGATAGTTGCGGCTTCTTAGAACCACCCCGCGTTTCTACTGCGCGACTTAGCTGTGCTAACGCAAGTACAGGCACATTTAACTCTTTTGCTAATCCTTTCAACGAGCGCGAAATCATACCTACTTCTTGTTCTCGATTCCCACCGCGAGTCGCTTCGCCGCCTGTCATCAATTGCAAATAGTCAATAATCACCATTTCAATTTTATGTTGCGCTTTGAGTCGGCGGCACTTGGCGCGCAATTCAAAAATATTTATACCTGGCGTATCATCTATATATATCGGCAATCTCGAAAGTCGGTCAATCGCATTTGGCAATTTCTCCCAATCTTCCGAACTCAATTTGCCATCGCGCATCCGTCCTCCTTCAATATTGCCTTCCAACGACAAAAGCCGTTGAACCAATTGCAAATTCGCCATTTCCAACGAGAAAATCGCCACAGGAAACCCCGCTTTTGCCGCATTATGCGCCAAACTCAACGTGAAAGCCGTCTTGCCCATCGCAGGACGCGCCGCAATAATCACCAAATCCGACCGTTGCCAACCCGAAGTCACCGCATCCAAAGCAGGCATCCCAGACGTAATACCCGTCATCCCCCCCTGCTCGCGCAACTGTTCGAGATGTTTCAAAAGTTTACCCGCCAACGTGTTCAACCCCTCAAAACTCCGAGATAAACTAATTTGATTGATATTAAACAAATTTTGTTGGGCTTTATCCAACAAAGTCAATGGGTCTGTCGTGCCAGCATACGCATCCGTAATCACTTCCGTCGAAATGCCAATCATCTCTCGCAACACGTATTTTTGCAAAATCAAGCGCGCATGACTCTCAATATGCGCCGAAGAAGCCACTTTTTCGGTCAATTGAACCAAATAATACGGATTGCCGCCAATCCTATCCAACGTACCCATCCGTTGCATCTGCTCAAACACCGTCAAACGGTCAATCGGCTGCGTTGCTTGAAAAAGGGCTTTTGCCGCCGAAAAAATCACTTGATGTGCTTCTGTATAAAAACATTCCGCTTTCAGCACCTCCACAATCTTGGGAAATGCTTCGTGGTCAATGAGGATACCGCCCAAAACCGTCTCTTCGAGGTCTAAGGATTGCGGGGGCAATTTGCCAAACACCACACTTGAAAGGTCATTACTATTCGTGCGACTATTGCGCTTGCCGTAAGACCCGTTTTTATTTGGATAGCCAACTTGTTGATTATTTTGCTCTTCCATGCGGATATTTTGGATGTCTTAGTTCTTTTTCCGCAAAGGTAAGTGCTGTTTGTCAGATTCGGCAGAAAAGTTATGAACGTTGGCATGTGGATAACTCACGTCAAAATGTGGATAACTTTATTTGATTTTTTGAAAAAATTATTTTTAAAGGTTTTGCCAAACATTTATTTTAGGGGCACGACGTTTAAAAACAAAAATTTGTTGAAAATGCCTATAGACAAACATCTAATTTAAAACAAAAACTTGCACCATAATCGTATATGTAAAAAAAAAATTAAAACCTTCCAAAGAAACAGATACAACAAAGGGTACAAAAAGATTTTTGTACCCCTGTTGTGCCTGATGCTTATTTCGTGCTGAAAAAGTCTTTAAAGGGCGGCAATAATTTTTTGCATTTCCTCTTTTGTTTTGCCCACCTTCGTTTGAATTTTGGCAAACATCTCCTCTTTTTTGCTCTCCTCAAACGTCATATCAGCATCCGTAAGGGTCGGAAACTGTTTTTTAAGAGCCAATTTTTGTTCTGCCCAAGTCTTGCCTGCTGTTTTTGCAGACCCTTTTGCTTTTTTGACGGGTGCTTTTTTACCGTTTCTGTCCATTTTCTTATTTTTTGATTGTGAACGAATTGTGAGTGCTGTCATCGTTGAAGGGTGATGACCGATGTTATTTAGAGGATTACAACTTCAATAAATGATTTATATTCAATGACTTATGTATTTAAATTGAATCAAAACATCCATCATCACCCAATCAATTCAATCCTTAATTCTTACTTGCTGCATCTGCATTAATATGCGCTTTCGCAAGCATCGTGAATCGTTTATCCGATTCTTTCTCTTCTACCAAAGTTTGGTGCAAAAGGGAAGCAACTGCTTCTTCTTTCAACGTCGTTGCGAAGCAAGCAAGCGTTCCATACGCTGCAATTTCGTAGTGATCCAATTTTTGCGCCGCAGAAATAATCCCTGCATCGCGTACAACCCCTTTTTCAATCTGCTTCATCGTCATTTCTGCTTCTTTGAGCAAACCCACCATTGCTTCGCATTTTTTGGCTTCAGGTTTCTCATTTAGAAGACCGAACACTTTCTCAATTTGTGTCACATGTTGTTTCGTGGACTCGAAGTGAGCAGTGAGCAATTTCACTAATTCAGGAGATGTCGTATTTTTAATCATTTCGGGGATAGCAGTGACCATTGCTTTTTCCGCACCGTAAAGATCTTTTAACTCATCTACGAACAAGCCGCGTAAACCTTCTTTGACTGTCAATTTTGGTTTGACAGGAGTGACTGTAGGATTCATTTTAATTGGTTTTGGTTTGTAACAAAATTATTACGACGCAAAGGTGCAGGGGCTTTGGAAAAGAATTGTTACATAAATTTAAGAAAAATTTGCATAAATCACACATTTGCAACAATTTTAGGGTTATTTCATGAATTTAGCTACAAATTAAGTCAGAAATCCGTTAAATCTGTACGGGACAAAAATACTTTTTTACACAGATTGAACAGATTTGACGAGATTTTCACAGATTTTTTTTTTT
>JBDKKX010000055.1:0-15809 GCA_039795795.1 Bacteroidota bacterium
GCATAAAAATCCCAAAAATCCTACAAAATCAATCCTATTTAATCCCAAAAAAATCCTATTTAATCCTAATTCTAACGTGTCCCACAGTCATTTCTACCAATATTTTTTTGCAACCATCCATAAAACTTTTTTATCCGCCTCCGTCAGTGGGCGAAAATCTACTTTTTTCAAATATTTCCGCTTAAAAACAGTTTGTACGGCTGCGGTATCCCGCATATCATAACCAATCAGCCGAAAAGCTGCCGCCGAATTGAAGTCTAAAGGCAAATTGACCTCCGTTGTATCCGAATACCAATGCCCAAAACCATTATCCGCCAATCGTTTCCAATCAAAATATACCGAAGGATCGTCTTTCCGAGTCGGCGCGATATCCGCATGTCCAATAAAATTCGCCGTCGGAATGCTATAAGATTTTTTCAAATGCGCCAATAATTGCATTAAACTTTTCATTTGAGCCTCTGCAAAAGGCTCCTTTCCATCGTTGTCCAATTCAATGCCGATGCTGATAGAATTAATATCTGTAATATTGCCCCACCGCCCCGCGCCTGCATGCCATGCGCGCAACATATCGTCTAACATGTGGTGCACTGTACCATCTTCGCAAATCACATAATGCGCGCTAACCTGTGTACGTTGCAAAGTAAACGTTTTCAAGGTTTGTTCGCAGGTCGTTTGTGCGGTATGGTGAATGATGACAAAATTAGGACGACGCATATTGAAATTCACTGTTCCAACCCAAAAAGGAGGTTGCGGCAAACCAATCGTGTCCACCAAAGGATACTGTGCCAACCGTTCTGCATATTTTTGGGCTTGTTGTTGGTACAACAAATTGGTTTCTGTATAAGGTTGTGTCGGTGATTTAGGCATTGGGGTTTGCTGCACCGCTTTCGGGACGCGACAAGCGATGAAAAGGCATAAGCAAAAACTCAAAAATAGGGTCGTATGATTCATCTTGATATTTTTTTGACAACAAATGTAAGAGTATTTACAAAAATATCTTAGAAAGGATTGAAAACAAAATTAAGCTCCAAAATAAACAATGTTTTCTTTTGGAACAACAATATTTTCTTGCCAAATAAAAATTTTAGCAAAAACCATTTTATAATTCAAATTTATACAATAATGCAAAATTAAATTTCAATATTTTATGGTTTATATAAAAATTATTTTTAATGAAAAATTATTTGACATTTTTTACAAAATAAAATTTTACAAAAAACGTCAAAAAGCCGTTCAGTAAACGGCTTTTTGACGTTTTTTGTAGCATAAAATTGCATTTTTTTAGCTTTTTCCAATATTTATTTTGCTAAAAATCTTAGTACGGGACAAAAAAGGTGTAGAGCGAATGGAAACACGGAGGACACCTTTTTTGTCCCGTACTGAGGCTAAAAATACTTCTAATGATGGCTCCATTTTTTTTGTTTACCGTGTTTGGAAACCAAGTAGCCGTTATCCAAACGTGTAATCGCCTCATATCGCAATGGAATTAACCATTTCCGTCGTTGTGGGTCGAAAACGCCATGTTTTCCCTGCTTGACGCAATGCAAAAACACCTCTTTACGATAAACATCATCGGGTGATTGATAAGGCAATTTAGAATTATATATTGTTTTTGTAAAATAAGTAATAGATTCATAATCAAATGGTAATAACATTGTCATTGCAATCCCATCAAATAAGCCATATCGTTTTGGTTTAGCAGCATCCGTTTGAAACAATAATTTATAACGGGTTGACAACCAACGCGGCTCCACATGACAATGTAGATTTGTATCCAATAACCAACCTTTTTCTGCCTGAAACAAACTAAATTCATCTTCTTTTTGGAAAGAATACACTTGAAAACAGCGTTCTCCAGTTCGTTCGACCTGTATTGTTGCAAAATTCGGCGGTAACAACGTTTTATTTTGCGCATTCACCAAACCAAACCGAAGGCGTTCTTCTGTATGCGTTGCGTCCGCAGGATAAGCCGTCGTATCGGTGGTGATAAACAAATCTTTAAAAGAAGTAAAATCGATTGCTTTGTATTGTGGCGAGACAATGATTTGCCCATTTTTATCCACAATGCCCCAATAATGATTCATTTTGACTTCATATAAGTCATTATAACACTGTCTAATCTCTTCATAAACAGGCGGTAAGATGACATTTCCGCGCCAATCAATGACACCATACAAATTGCCTTTCCGAAAACACAATTGCGCAGCTCTATCGGGTTTCAAGGCGGCATAAGGAAAAATTGGCAGAGGAGATTGTTTTGCAGGCGGCAATAAATCATACGATGGGCGATGATTTAAATCAAACGATTCTAAAAAATCCCATTCGATGGGCACAATTATTTTTCCATATTCGTTCAAAATACCATATTTACTATTCTCATTAACAATGAAATAGGCAATATTAAACCGTGTTGCAAAATCATATTTTGGCGGCACGACCCAATCGCCTTGTCCATTCCGAAATCCATATAAATTGGTTTCTTGACTCCGATATAATTTCCATTTAGCAGTATCGGCTTGCCACGAAAAATCTACTTTATTCCCTTCCATTAAAACCAACTTCTTTAATTCAAATTGACGCGGTTCGGTTTCCGCCTCCCAGCGATAGATTTCGTGGTGAACCAGTTGCCCATTTCGATAGCCAAACCGTTCTTGAATTTTGGCGGTTGTATCTGTTTTAAAATGCAAGGTTTCTTGCGCTTTGATTTCAAAATAGTTAAATATATGATTATTTAATTTTTGATATTTGAAAGTTTGATACAATTTCCCATTGGGTAAATAAATCATTTGTGTAACGAGGTCGTCATGCGCCCAAATCACTTGTTCTTGCAATTTGCCATCGGGATAAAAGGTAGAACTGGTCATTGCATGCAGGTAATCCAAAGTTTCTGCATCATTTTTATTGCCTGCAATCCATAGCCAAGCGGGTAAAATTTGATTTTCGCTGTAAATTTTTTTAGCAAATTTTTGATTTGGATGGAAATAATGTGCCGAATCATGCCAAAAAGTGGCTTGATGAAGTCCATTTTCGTGCAGGTGTTCGATACAAAAGGTATCGTTTTTACGAATGTGGTAACGGGTTTTTGGAGCCCCGTTAGCATAATTTTCAGTATGAATCGTTTGAGCTACAAGGTTTTGGATATTCAATAATATGAATATACCAATGTAAATGGGATGAAGTTGCATGTCTTAAATATAGTTAAATCGAATCAGTTTTAGAATTGTTTTGATATAAAGACTACAATATTTTCGCCAATTTTGGAACACCTAGGTTCAAATGGAACATAGGGTATTCATTTTTGACTGAATTTTACTCGGTTATCTATGCGTTATTTGTTTGGAATATTGTTTGGGAGTCATCCCAAAACGTTCGTGAAATAGTTTTATAAAATAGGACGTACTCTCAAAACCGACTTCTTGCCCAATCACTTGCATATTTTTTTTGGTGGAATCAATGAGTTGCAAGGCTTTTGTCAAACGCTCGTGGTTGATATAATCAATTGGCGACAGCGCGTAAGTTTCTTTAAAATAGCGGTACAACGAAATTTTACTAATATGAGCCACTTTTGCTAAGGTTTCAATCGTCATATTTTCGTGCAAATGTTGTTGGATATAACCCACCACAATAGCAAGTGGATTGTGGTGGTGTAAGGTTTGAGTCGCGGCTTGAATATCTCTTTTTTCTTTGATTTGTTTCAATAAAACGGTCAATTCTTTCAAACCTAACTCGATAAATGGATTGTTAATCGCCCCTTTTTGCGCTTGTGTAAAAAACGCCATAAGTTGTTCAATCGCAGAACTGCCGTGTGTATCCGCAAAATACACATCCACCAAATTTTCCAAAAGTTGGACTAATTTCACATTGGAAATGCGTTGATTCAGATGTGGCAGATACTCGCGCAAGCCTACATATAAAATCCCTTCAATCCTGCCGTCCACCCAAATCGGATGATAAGCCGTTGCGTACCAATTGTTTACGACAAAAGCACTGCCTTTGTAAACGTCGCCTTTTAAAATGGTGCTTACAACAGGAGAATCGATTGGAATAAAAGTATTGATAGCGCGTTTATTTTCGACCGTTGTAACATTCGTTGCGATGCGCAAAAAACCTTGTGGAATGCGTTGAAAAAGGGTGGAATGACACTTGGTTTCTACGAAAATACGGTCAACCAAATTATAATTATAATGCATATTTTGCCCACCCGCGAGCATTAATGGCAAAATAATTTTAAAACGTTCATTACTCACTTGATTTATTACCTCAATTTTTACTTTACGGTCCTGCGCTAACGTGATTTCACCTGTTTGTTGCAACAAATCCATTGCTTTTTCTAAGGCAAGATTGACTTGTGCTTGCAATTGTGTCGCGCCGCAGTGAATGTGATTCGATAAAGAAAGGGCTAATTCATCTAAGGCATCATTTTCATTCGCTGCGTAATGTGGGTGCCAACTCAATTGTTCAATTTCGTTCAAAACTTGTTGTTTTGCAACCTCATTGATGCTTAAATGGCTTGAATTAGGGTCTAAAATGGGAGAATCCGCCCATAATTGCGCTTTAAGGGCATGTAATTTAGCATGACCTGCTTCTTGCGTGAGGTTTCCGAATGAAATTTGTTCGTGGACGAACGCTTCATATTCTTTTAAAACGAGTTCAAGAGCATTGGAGGTTTGTTGAATATATTTTTTGATAGACTTGGGCATGGTAAATGAAATCGTTTTGGCACAAAAAACTGAAAAGACAAAATTAATACAATTGTTGTTGATTTTAGCATTTTTAATTCAAAAACTTTTTACATGACCCATTCCATTCAAATTCTCAGTACGGAACAAAAAATACTTTTTATCACAGATTAAACAGATTCCACGAGATTTTCACAGATTTTTTTTGGTTTTAAGCATTGAAAATCCAAAAAAATCTGTAAAATCTCGTGGAATCTGTTTAATCTGTGCCGAAAAGTATTTTTATCTAAAATTCTAAAAATTACTGTATCTTTGACGCAAAATCAATTAAAATGAGAATTGCATTTGACCTTGATAATACATTGATTCCCAATGGTTTAAGTTTTGAAACAGAATCTCCTAAACGAGCATTCTTGGCAAAACTGTTGAGCAGCGAGCGTTTGCGCATCGGTACAAAAAACCTTTTTGATGCTTGTCAAGCAAAAGGTTACGAAACTTGGATTTATACAAGTTCTTTAAGATCAACCTTTTATATTCGCAAATTATTTTGGCTGTATGATATAAAATTGCATGGGGTTGTAAATCAAATGATCCATGATGCCGTTGTGAAAGTAGCAGGTTCAAGCTATCCACCTTCCAAATATCCGCCTCATTTTGGAATAGATTATTTGGTGGACGACAGCAAAGGCGTACAAATGGAAGGAGAGCAATATCATTTTAAGGTACTTTTAGTGCAACCCGATGATTTATATTGGGGCGAAAGTATTATAAAAGTCTTATAAATAATTCAAAATCAGTAATTTATAAATTATAGTAATTAAAATGCAACGTCAATATGAACGTTCCATCGCTGAAATTTTGCAAGAAGTCATTCGCACCATGAAATGGACAGACCGAGTGAATGATGCACGTATTGTCGCTATGTGGGGCACTGTGATGGGCAAAAATATTGATACATATACTCGAAAAATATATGTACGCAGGCGTGTTTTGTATGTTGAAATAGATTCCTCGTCTTTGCGTTCCGAATTATTTTACGGAAAGGATAAGATTTGGCAAAATCTGAATGCAGCATTAGGCGAAGATTATTTAACGGATGTCGTAGTTCGTTAATGATGAATGATGAATGATGAATGATGAATGATGAATACACATTTCGTTGATTTTCAATTAAATATGCATTCATCATTCATCATTCATCATTCATCATTAAGCCCCTGGAGTCGTTTTTTTCTTACCTTTCATTTGCCCCGCTAACTGAACCGCTTTGAACGCACTCACCGTTCCGCCTGTCCGAGAAAGGGTTGAAAAAGGTACTTTTTCCTCACTACCTGGCTTTTTCACTTGATAATTCTGCTTGACAACTGAATTTTCAATACATTCTTTCACTTGTTCCGCCGTCAACTCTGGAAAATAAGACCGAATCAATGCCGCAACCCCCGCCGTCACAGGAGAAGCCATCGACGTACCACTCGCATTTTGATATTTGCCATCGGGCGCAGTCGAGTAAATGTCAACCCCAGGCGCGAAAACATCCACATTCGTTTGTCCGTAATTGCTGAAACCTGCAACCGATTTATCATCGGTTTTCCAAGACAACGCACCCACTTCTATCCAATTCGTCGCCCGCTTCTTGCCAAACCAACGTTTCCACAACGATTTGCGTTCAAAATTCGGTGTTGGGAAATTCGTATGATCCGTATCATTATTTTTAGCATCATTGCCCGCCGCGTGTACCAATAAAACATCATGGTCTGCCGCATATTTCACAGCGCGATCCACCGCATTTTTATCCCAAGAATAGCTTTTTCCAAAACTCATATTAACCACCGTCGCGCCATTGTCCACCGCATATCGAATCGCATTCGCAACATCCTTATCCCGTTCATCTCCGTCTGGCACACAACGAACAGACATAATCCGCACATTGTCCGCAACCCCCTTAATCCCTTTATGATTATCCCGAATCGCACCAATAATCCCCGCAACATGCGTCCCGTGAAACGCATCGGGTCCTTTTACATCACTATTGCCATAATTTCTATCATCTGGATTTGAATAATCGTCCTTAACAATATCCTTACGGGTATCTAAATCTGGATTATATTGAAATTTAGCTTTGCCTTCATACCGTTCGATTTCCGATTTTAACTGCTCGTCTAAATCTTCGCGCATTTTGGCAACGGATTCTTGGTCGCCCACCGATTCCACCAATTTTGACATAATCCCTTTACTCATCGTCAACATTTGGTCTCCTTTGGTATCCATTTTATCCACATTTTCCTTGGTCACGCGCTGCCCTTTTAACAACGGTTCAGCTGCATCTAAAGCCTTGCCAATCAATGTTTTAGTCATTTCAATTTGCTCTAATGCTTGAGTTGCTTCCCCTCGATTATCTTCTACCTCTTTTTTAATTTTTTGATAATCTTCATATTCTTTCTTTTCCTTACCTGACAATTTAGCAACATCTGCATTCTCATATTTTGCCCGCATTTTGGCATAAACCCGCGTTACTTCAAGGGTTTCATGGTGTACATTTTTGCCATCTTTGCCCCCCAGAAAATTCCAACCATGGATGTCATCAATATACCCATTTTTGTCATCATCAATGCCATTCCCCGGAATTTCCCGTTTATTTACCCACATGATGTCTTTTAAATCCTCATGTTGCGGGTCAACGCCGCCGTCAATCACGGCAACAATCACCGTTTTCCCCTTTTTGCCTTTCAACAATTCACGATAGGTCTTTTCGGAACTCACGCCGTTGACACTATTTTCAGTTTTATCCAAATTAAACCAATTTTCAGGTGCTTTGTCTTTTTGTGCAAAACCCGGATTGGCACAAACCATGCTAAATCCCATAACAATCGGGAAGCGTAATTTCATATTTTTTAAATTTTATTTGATTTAGAATATGTCACTGCAAAGATATTCGTTAAAGACGGTTATATGCGTTCATAAAGTCGCTTTTAAGATAAAAATAACTACGAATCGCCTATTTTTTTAGACAAAGAGCGCGTTTTTCATTCAAGGTTGCAATTCAATAGGCGATGCGGCTCGTACATTTTCAATTAATTTTTTATAAATTTCATTGCTTTTCAAAATACTTTCATTGCCTACCAAAATTAAATGCCGTCGCGCTCTGGTAATCGCCACATTTAATTTCCTATCAACGCCTTCTTCGGACAACGACATCAAGGAATCTAATTGGGACGGGCGATTCGTACAAAGTGAAATCAGAATAATATCTCGCGCTCCACCTTGATACCTTTCGACGGTATCTATCGTCAAACTATCGGGGTTTCTGCCTTGTTCTTGCAATACTTGACGAATTTGTGCAATCTGAGCGCGGTAGGGCGTAATCACACCGATACTATAAGGTTTCAAATCGCGGTGGTTGGATTCATAAATTTTTTCAAACGATGTTACGATTTTCGCAATTAATTCTGCCTCATATCGATTGGTTTTACTCCGCTTATCGGCATTATCCGTTGGCGTATTGAAAAACAACATTCGATTTGATAGTAATAATTTTTGAAATAGCTCATCTTCATTTTGAGGTTTTAAACCAATGGGTTTCAATTGTTTATCGTTCATACCGTCGGGCAAAATCCGCAATTTCCCTTCGTAAAATTCGGCACTTGGAAACCGCATAATATCGTCGTGCATCCGTCCCTGACGGCTCAATCGGTCAAAAGCCCAATCCCATGCTTCTTGTTGTCCTTTTTTATATAGCCTTTCAAACAGGGAATTGCGCAAATTTTTCAACCCAATCGAATGCAAATTCGGTGCTTCTACCGCAGATTCATTTTCCGATTGCGTCACGACAGCAGGCAATTGTTTATGGTCGCCAATTAAAACAAATCGTTCAAAATGGTGCAGCAAACCTACTAACATCGGTTCTAAAATCTGCGACGCTTCATCAATCATCACGGTTTGAAACTTTTTGAGTTGCAATAATTCTGTTTTCCCCAAAATCGAAGAAACCGTCGCAACAAAAACCCGTTTTTCCGTAATATACGTTCTCAAGGCTTTTCGCGTCGCAATCGGCGCGATTTGACCTTCCAATAATTGATTTCGATACCGTTCACCCGTCGAAAACCGAGAACCAATCCGTGAATACAAAGGTTTTACCCAATCGCCTAAATCTTCAATGGCTTCACAAATCTCATCCACCGCCCGATTGGTATAAGCTAAAAGCAATATATTTTGCTCCGTATGTTTCAATAAATAACCCACTAAATGTTTTAACATAACGCTTGTTTTTCCCGTACCCGGCGGTCCCCATAATAAAAAATAATCTTTGGATTCAATGATTTTTTGAAAAACGCGTTGTTGCTCTTGCGTCAGCCCTTTTCCGTCTAAATAAGCGGCATGAAAATTACTTTCCATCGCACGCATCGGCGGGTTCAAACCCAATAATAAATTGCGTTTCGGTTTCAACGCTTGCGCAAAATCAAATAAACTTCGATACATCGCCGTAAAACTGCTATCCAATAAATCATGTTCAATATGCCAAAAAGGAGTCGTCTCAAACATACTTTGATTCAACTGTCTTGAACGCAATCGAATGATTACGTGATTTTTATCTATATTGATAATCGTTGATTTGAAAATCTGATTGTCCAAAGCCGTACTATCTTCGTCGGCGGGATACAAGGCAATAATATCGCCAATTCGGAAATTCGCTAATTTATTCGTGCGGTCTGTCCGAGAAAAAGTGATAAATGGGTCATCTGCTTTGGTTTTATTTTCTTCGATTTTCAGATAACTCAAAATCTCAAAATCGTCTTCTTTTTCCTCCAAACTTTTGAGCCAAAGCGATGCAACGCCTTTTACGCCATCAACGCCTTGCGCGCCCGTTTTTGCCAATTGATGTTCGCGGGAAATGAACGAGGTAAATGCCATAAAATACGTGCGCTCCAAATCGCTCATCCCAGTAAACACTTTTTCAAAATGCTCTACATTCACGCGCTCAAAACCTTTGGCATCTTTCAGCATTTTAGAAATCATTCGTTTAAAAATATGATTTTCTTGAAATAAAGAATCATCTTTATTCAAATTAACCAAACATTGTTCTAAAGCCAGCACTTGATTTCGTACATTAATGGCTTCGGCTTGCTGCGCTTTGACGACGGGTGCGTATTTCAAACGGTCGTTTTCCAAACCCGAATAAAGGATAAAATTGGCAGGTTTGGTCGTATTTTTGAACGAGGATTCAATCATCAAATCGTACAAAAGCGTTTGCGTAAAGTGGTTTTGATTGATACCATGAATATTCGCTTTAAACAATTTCCCACTTTTTAACTCGACAATCGCAGATTTATCATTTTTAGGATTTTTGTAAAACAAGTCCAAACGACCTTGAATCCCAAACGTTTCTGCTGCAAACGAAGGTTCTATAAAACAATCCGCAAGTTGAATGTTATGTCGTTGAAATTCGCCTTTGACCATGAGTTTGATGCCAAAAAAATGTTTTTTGGATTCGTTCATAATCGTTTGCATCTCTCCTTCTTCGTACAAACAAAAAGCTAATGGATTGAGCTTGAATACTTTACGAAAAGTTTCTGGAAAATCTGCATCGGGATTGGCAATCAATTCATCCAAAAAAAAGTTGGCAATATTTCCAATCATCAACGCTTTACCCATATTATTGGACTGGAATTTTTTAAGCAAATAGGTCAACGCTTCCGCGCCATCGCTGCGAAAACATTCCGCAATGCTCGTGACATCCACCAAATAATCGGGTTCCACCACGAAAATACGCGGTCGCCAAATGCCCAGCGTATCCACTTCCACATCAATCAAATTGAGCGTCAACGGAAAACCAAAATATTGCTTAATTACCGCAATCGTTTTCTTAAAATTCTCATTCCTTTCGGGAATGTTATATTGAATTTTTATAATCGCAGACGGATCCGTTTCCCAAGTTGCCACAAATTGCTCATGTGGCGCGTCATCATGCAGCACCGTCACCCGCGCTTTGGCGTAATGTTTTTGGATTTCAACGGGTTGCAACTGATACGCATAATTGCGCGGCAGGATTTTAAACAATCGTTTAGAATCCTCGCAATCCAATGGATTTTCGGCATCTTCCATCAAATATTTGACCGATTCTGCACAAACTTTCAAGCCTAACCAATATTCCGCCGTCATTTTTTCATTGATTTCCGTCGTCCCTACATACTGAGTCATCGTGCGCGCCACCTTGCGGAACGCATGAATATAAAATTGCTTTCGACTTGGAATATCATATTTTTGACATGCAAAAACAATTCGCGCAAACAGCGTTGTGAATTGAATTTTTTCTAATGCGGTCGCCGTCACGAAGACTTGTATCAACAAATCGTGCAACCGACCAATTTTGACCATTAAAGAAACCCCATCCGAATTATCCCAAATTTTAAGGATTTCTCGGTAATATAAGCGCGCTAATTCGTTATTTTTCATATTATTTTCAAAAAAATGTTTAAAACACACGCCGCAAAAGTAACAAAATGGTAGAATTGTAAAACAATTTTAGATTTTTTTTTAATATTTTTTTAAAACGCTTATATTTTTTGAGCATAAGAAAAGTTCATTTCGCGTCCTAAGCGCGGGAAGAGCATGTAGCTGTCTCAAAAGAAAAAATCACAAAATATTATTCGGTTGTGATACGAATGAATGTACGGATTTAACAGATTTCACGGATTAATACGGATTTTGGGGGCAAAAATTAAATTTTACCCTTTTGAGACAGCCACTTTGAAAGGGTTTTAGCTTTATTTTAATCGAAAATCACTTACATTTGTGCATCCATTCATTAAAATCCAACACCATGTTAAAGATAGCGTATGGCAAGGCAGATTTCGCCGAAATAAGAATAGAAGGATATTTTTACCAAGACCGAACTCAATTTATTGAGCTTTTGGAGGAAAAAGGCACTCATTATCCTGCATTTTTGCGCCCGCGTCGTTTTGGTAAATCGTTGTTTATCAGCATGTTGCACCATTATTATGGGGTAGAGCATAAAGCGCAATTTCAAACCTTGTTCGGCGATTTGTACATCGGCAAAAACCCAACTCCATTAGCGAATAAATATTTTGTGTTGTCCTTTGATTTTAGTGGCATCAATACAAAAGACCCACAAGAAGTGTTAAATGCCTTTGTCAATCGAGTCCAAGTAGGGATTAAGAAATTCTTAAAAAGTTATGCTGCTTACTTTCAACCAGATGATTTTGATGTCATTGAAAAAGAATCTCTCGCTTCCAATGCCTTGACAAAATTTTTTGGGCTCATCACAGACCGCCGATTAACCGATGACCATAAAATATATGTAATGATTGACGAATATGACCAATTTACCAATCAATTATTGAGTTATCATAGTCGAGCTTTTCAAAAAATAGTGAGTGAAGATGGGGAAGTGCGCGTTTTTTACGAAGTGCTTAAATCGGCAACCAAAGATGACGTGTCTCGAATTTATATTTCAGGGGTTGCGCCTGCGACGTTAGATAGTATGGGTAGCGGTTATAATATCAGTACCAATATCTCGCTTGCATGGCCATTTCACCAGATGATGGGCTTTGAAGAAGCGGAAGTAAAAGCATTGTTAACAAAATTAGGCTTTTCTAAGGGTACTTTGCAGGTAGTTTTGGCAGATTTGCGTAATTGGTATAATGGTTATTTGTTTAGTGATGATGTAAAGAAAAAAATTTATAATTCGACCATGGTACTTTATTTTGCCAGCCAGTACCAGCGATTGAAAGCGTATCCTAAAACGCTTTTAGACCCAAATGTGGCTTCGGACTACAAAAAAATAAGGCAAGTTTTTGAGTTGGTTCGGCTTGACCCATTTAAAATGCCAACATTTCAAAATTTAATTGAAAAACAGACTATTACAGCAGAACTAACGGATGTTTTTAGTTTAGAACGAGGGTTTAATGCCTCAGATGCTGTAAGTATGTTGTTTTACATGGGTTTTTTGATGATTGCAGGGCGTGATTTGAGTAGCTATGTCTTTAAATATCCCAATTACTTGATTGAAAGATTATATGCACAATATTTTGTAGCGTTACTCAAAAATACAGAAGAGTTGCCAATTGACAACAACCCTATTAATGATGCCGTCCGTGAATTGGCTAAAAATGCAAATCCGCAACCCTTTTTAGATCAGGTAAAAGAGATTTTGTTGATTCATTCGAATAGAGACGCAATGCAATTTCACGAAGGTTCTTTGAAAGCTATATTTATCAGTTTATTACATCACCAACAATTTTATTATATTTCTTCCGAAGAAGAACAGCAACGGCGTTACATTGTTCATTTAGAGGCAATACGTGGTTATAAACCTAAGTATGAAATTGCATTTGAGTTGAAATACCTAAAAAAGAAAGATATGTCAGATGTAAATGAAGTGTTAGATGGGGCAGAAATCCAGTTAAAGAAGTATTTAGTATTGAAAAAGTACATCCACCGAAAAAATTTGCGCGGTTTTGCGGTAGTGGTCAAAAATGACGAAATTTTTTGGAAAGAAATCGCGCTTCCTTAGAAATTTTATACTTTTGTATAGAGGTAGATTTGGTGGATTTTACAAAAAAATTAAGATACAAATTGGAACACAGATGACACGGATTTTACGAATTTACACGGATTTTTTTTGGGAATTTAGAATAAATTCCCAAAAAAAATCCGTGTAAATTCGTAAAATCCGTGTCATCCGTGTTCCAATTCGCTCTACACTTTTTGTCCCGTACTAAGAAAATCCACCAAATCTACCTCTATACAAAAATATCAATAGGCAAATTTTTAATCACTTAACTTATCCAATTCAACATTATTTGCATGACCAAATCCAATCAAATACCAACCATTGTGCCGACCAATTCGGATGATTTTCATTTTGGGAATGTCCATTGGAAATTGCCTTTTCCAGAAATACATAACCTATTTCATATCAATCGTTTAGAAGATTTCAGAGATAAATTATCGTTTCCATTGCCGCCCCACCGAAAGACGGTTTATGACCTTATTTTCTTAACGCAAGGGGAATCCTGTCGCAGCAAAGGGTTGAATCAATATACATTTCGAGCGAATGAGTTTTTCTTTTTGCCTGCGTACCAAATTACGGAACATCATTCGATGAGTCCTGATATAAAAGGATATTATTTGCATTTTGATATACAGATTTTTCAAGTTTTGTCATCGCATCGTTTTTTGGATCATTTTCCGTTTTTTGATTTTTTGACCAATCCTGTGGTGCGCATCACGCCCGATGTGCAACAACCTGTTTTGAATCTTTTGGAACGATTGGAAACGATAAATCGAAAATTAAAGTCAGAAGATTTTTGTTTGGTTGCGCATTATTTGCTGACGTTGATGACGGAAGTTAAAAGTTATGTGGTGCAGGAAAAAAATACGCCTAAAAATTCGGCAACGCAATTGACGCAATTGTATAAAAACGCGCTTTCTCAACACATTTATAAAAAGCAGAAAATCAACGAATATGCTGATTTACTGTGTGTTACACCGAATCATTTAAACAAATGTGTCAAAGCAACGACAAATAAAACCGCACAAGATTTATTGAAAGATATGTTGATTTTGGAAGCAAAATCCTTGTTGAAATATTCTAATTTGTCGATTTCTCAAATTGCGGTGCAACTTTGCAATGAAGACCCAAGCAATTTTGCTCGTTTTTTCAAAAGTCAAACGGGCATTAGTCCCAAAGAGTATCAACAACAAGCCAATTGATTGATTTTGAATCTATTTCGCCTTGTTTTGATAAAAGGAAATTTTGAATTGCAATCATCTTTGCAAGGGCAAAAGTTTATGTTAATTTTTAAATTTTATCATGGTACAATATCTTAAAACGGGGAAACCGGCAGATGAAAAACGCGACATTGACCGTCAAATCACGCAAACCGTAGAGGCAATTTTAGCGGATATTGAGGCAAATGGTTGGGCTGCGATTCGCAAATATAGTCAAAAATTTGATCATTGGAATCCTAATTCATTCAAATTGAGTGCTTTAGAAATTCAAGCTTGTATAGATAGTCTTCCGCCACAGGCGATTGAGGATATCAAGTTTGCGCAAGCGCAAATTAAGCGTTTTGCTCAAATTCAAATGTTGGGCATTCGGGATGTGGAGGTGGAAACCTTACCGGGTGTTATTTTGGGGCATAAAAATATTCCGATTAATAGTGTGGGCGCGTATGTGCCGGGGGGCAAATATCCGCTGTTGGCATCGGCGCACATGGGTATTTTGACGGCGAAAGTGGCAGGTGTGAAGCATGTTATTGCTTGCGCGCCGCCGTATCAAGGCAAACCTGCGGCAGCGATTGTTGCAGCACAGGCTTTGGCGGGTGCGGACGAAATTTATGTATTAGGCGGCATTCAAGCAGTTGCGTTGATGGCTTTGGGCGCGCCTGCGGAAGGGGCGAATGATGCGGTAAAAGCGGTGGATATGCTGGTGGGTCCTGGAAATGCTTATGTTGCGGAGGCAAAACGGCAATTATTTGGGCGGGTCGGCATTGATTTATTGGCGGGACCGACGGAGACCTTAATTATATGTGATGATACGGTCGATGCCGAATTGGTAGCAGTGGATTTGTTGGGACAGGCGGAGCATGGTCCGAATTCTCCTGCGGTTTGCATCACGACGAGTCAAAAAATTGCCGCAGCATTGCCTGCTGAAATTGAAAACGTATTGGCAAGGCTGCATACGAGGGATATTGCGCGGGTTGCATGGCAGGATTATGGGGAAATCATCCTTTGCGACACGCAAGCGGAAATGTTGCAAGAGGCAGAGCGCGTTTGTAGCGAACATGTGCAGGTGATGACGCAGGAGGATGATTATTTTTTGAAAAATATGACCAATTATGGTGCGTTGTTTTTGGGGGCGAGAACGAATGTGAGTTATGGCGATAAGGTGATTGGAACGAATCATACGTTGCCGACGAAACGGGCAGGACGTTATACGGGTGGTCTTTGGGTTGGAAAATTCATCAAAACGCACTCTTATCAACGCATTTTGACGGATGAAGCGAGTGTTTTGATTGGAGAATATTGTTCTCGGCTTTGCGCGTTGGAACATTTTGCGGGGCATCAGGAGCAAGCAGATATCCGCGTCAGGCGATTAAAAAAATAGTC
>JBDKKX010000056.1:0-15787 GCA_039795795.1 Bacteroidota bacterium
TAAAACATGTCATTCCGTGTGCAAATGGTACGGACGCGCTTCAAATAGCGATGATGGCATTGGATTTACAACAAGGGGATGAGGTGATTGTGCCTGCATTTACGTATGTGGCGACGGCTGAGGTGATTGCGTTGTTGAAATTAACGCCTGTTATGGTGGATGTGGATTCAAAAACGTTTAATATTACGGCGGAAACGATTGAAAAAGTGATTACGCCGCGTACAAAAGCGATTGTACCTGTTCATTTGTTTGGTCAAAGTGCGGATATGGAAGCGATTATGGCGGTTGCTAAAAAATATAATTTGTTTGTTATTGAGGATAATGCTCAGGCGATTGGTGCAGATTACATTTCTGGGCATGGAAAAGTCCAAAAAACGGGCACGATAGGTGATTTTGGATGTACATCGTTTTTTCCTTCTAAGAATTTAGGTTGTTACGGCGACGGGGGTGCATTGATGACCAATAATGATGAATTGGCGGCTCGCGCTCGTCGAATTGCGAATCATGGGCAGTCTCAACAATATTTTCACGAGGAAACTGGTGTGAATTCTCGTTTGGATAGCCTTCAAGCGGCGATTTTGAATGTTAAATTGCCTCATTTGAATCAATACAATCAAGCGAGACAGGTTGCAGCTGATTTTTACGATAATGCTTTTGAAGCGGTCGGCGATTTACAAACGCCTGTGCGCGCTCAAAACTCGACACATGTGTTTCATCAATATACGTTGCAAGTTCGGGGTGGCAACACTGTGCGCGCCGCATTGCAACAACACCTTAAAAATAAGGGGGTTCCAGCGATGATATATTATCCTGTTCCCTTATATCGCCAAAAGGCTTTTTCCAATTATTGGAATGGGCATACGTTGCGTGTGACGGAGAAATTATGCGAATCGGTTATTTCGCTGCCGATGCATACCGAAATGAATCCAGATATTTTAAATTATATTGTTTCAAACGTGCTTTCTTTTTTTCGTTGAAAACAGAAAATTATTTTGCACATGAGACCGCCGTTATAGACGCAGGTTGTAAAATAGGGGAGGGGACGAAGATTTGGCATTTTAGTCATATTATGTCTGGTTGCGAAATAGGCAAAAATTGTAATATTGGACAAAATGTAGTCATTTCGCCCCAAGTAATATTGGGTGAAAATGTCAAAGTTCAAAATAATGTTTCCATTTATACGGGCGTAATTTGTGAAGACGATGTTTTTTTAGGACCTTCGATGGTTTTTACGAATATCGTCAACCCAAGAAGTTTCATCATTAGAAAAACCGAATATAAAACGACCCTTGTGAAAAAAGGGGCAAGTATTGGCGCAAATGCGACGATTCTTTGTGGACATGAAATCGGAGCATTTGCGTTGATAGGCGCGGGTGCTGTCGTGACGAAGTCGGTTTTACCTTATGCGTTAGTGGTGGGAAATCCTGCGAAACAAGTGGGCTGGGTGAGCATTTATGGACATCGTTTGAAATTTGATAAGAAAGGAGAAGCTCTCTGCCCCGAAAGTGGCGAAACATTTATACTCAAAAACAACACGGTTCAACCAGCTTTTTCAAATTGGATATAGCATCATGTATGATTTAATTCTGGCATTTATTACGGCGTTTATACCTTGTTATATATTGATACCATCGATTATACACTTAGCGAAAGCAAAACATTTGTATGATATGCCAGATGGGAAAAGAAAAACGCATACAGAAATTATTCCTGCTTTGGGTGGGATTGCGATTTTTGTAGGCATTGTGTTTTCCGTGATTTTTTGGACTCCTTTCAATGTATTAGCGGAGTTACAATATATGTTAGCGGCATTTATTGTCATCTTTTTGATAGGGGTGAAAGACGATATATTGCCGATGTCTGCGCGGAAGAAATTGATAGGTGAGTTGATGGCGGCGGGCATTTTGGTTTATAAAGGAGGGATAAGTATTAATAGTTTATATGGTTTTTTTGGTATTCAAGAAATTCCAGCATTTGTATCGATACCTTTAACCATTTTTACGATTATTGTGATTATCAATGCTTTCAACTTGATTGACGGAATTAATGGTTTGTCGGGTAGTATCAGTTTAATTATTTCCGTCGTATTGGGCAGTTGGTATTTTTTGATGGACAAAAGTTCTTTTGCAATCTTGGCATTTGCCTTGGCGGGTGCTGTGACGGCTTTTTTAAAATATAATTTTACGCCTGCCCAGATTTTTATGGGCGATACAGGAGCATTGTTATTAGGGTTAATATCGGCTATTTTAGTGATTAAGTTCATGGAAATCAATCGTTTACATCCTGATAATTTGTATGCTATCAAAGCGGCTCCTGCGATTGCAGTTAGTATTATTATTTTTCCTTTATTTGATACGGCAAGGGTTTTTGCGATGAGAATATGGCGCGGTCGGTCTCCCTTTTCGGCAGATAGGTTGCATATTCATCATTTGTTGTTGGATTACGGGTTTTCGCATTTGCAAGCAACGTCTATTTTGGCAATTGCAACGTTGGTTTTCATTACTTTAGCTTTTTGGCTGCAACAAATAGGTACTTTTCAATTATTGTCTGTTATTTTAATTGCTGCATTTTTGTCGAGTTTATTTTTACAAAAGATTGTAGAGCGTAAAAAACAGCAATTATTGGCTTTGAATGGCAAAAACTAAAATTAAATTTGTTATCATTGGATACGGGCGCATTGGAAAACGGCACGAAACGGTTTTAAAACTATTGCCGAATGCTCAATTAACAGCGATTTGTGATCCTTTTAAGAGGGAAGATGAAAGTTCATTGCTTCCTTTTTTTGATTCGATAGATGCTTTATTGGCTTCTAAACTGGTTTTTGAAGTAGCAATTATTGCTACGCCGAATGGTTTGCATGAAAAACAAGCGGTTCAATTGTTAGAAGCGGGAAAACACGTTGTGATTGAAAAGCCAATGGCTTTGACAAAAGCAGGTTGTGAAAATATTATACATAAAGCGTTGAGTAAAGGGAAGTTCGTATTTTGTGTGATGCAAAATCGATATGCTCATCCTTCGGCTTGGTTAAAAAAAATAGTAGAATCGGGTGATTTAGGACGCATTTTTACATTGCAAGTGAATTGTTTTTGGAATCGAGATACTCGATATTATCATCAAGGCAGTTGGCATGGAACGGATTTGGATGGTGGCGTTTTATATACACAATTTGCGCATTTTATAGACTTAATATATTGGATTTTTGGCGATATAACGAATATTAATGCTCGATTTAGCAATAATAATCACGATTATTTGCCAGACACAGAAGATACAGGCATCGTTACTTTTGATTTAAAAAAGGGCGGTACAGGTTGTTTGCATTATTCGACGGCTACTTTTGATAAAAATTTTGAAAGTAGTGTGAGTCTTCTAAGTGAGTATGGAACGGTAAAATTGACAGGTCAATATTTGGATAAAATGGAATATTGTCATATTCAAAATGTGGAAAAGCCGAATTTGCCGCCGCCTACTTTAGACCCTTTTGCGCATCATAAAATGCTTTTAGAAAATGTAATAGAAGTTTTACATGGGCGTAAAAGTATTACAACCAATGCTTTAGAAGGTTTAAAAGTGGTTGAAATCATTGAAAATATTTATAAACAAAAAAAAGTGTGGAACACTTTTGCTTATTAAAAGAGATTGATTTTGCAGCAAGGAACAGAAAATACAGTTGTTTTAGCCAATAGTGATGAGATAACGCTCAAAGAGTTGATATTCAAAAGCAAAGAATATGGGCGGGAAGTGTTGCGGAAATGGTGGGTTTTGTTGATATTTATGGGCGTATTTTGTGGTTATTTTTATTACAAATATACAAAAGATAGACCTACTTATACCGCAGACCTTACATTTGTGGTGAATACAGAAGGTGGTGTGAGTATGGGTTTGGGCGCGATTCTCGGTGGTGGTTTAGGCGGTGGTGGGAACAATACGAAATTAGAGAAAATTATTGAATTTTCTCGTTCGAGAAGAATTATACAAACGGCATTATTTAAACCATTGATTATCAATGGAGATAGTGACTTGATAGCGAATCATCTAATTCGAGATTTAGATTTACATAAAACTTGGAAGAAAGATACGACAGGTTTAAAAAACTTTTTGTATAACAAATCCGATATGATAAGGTTATCAAATCCTTTGAATTTTTCAAGGATTGAAAATAAAGTTTTATTAGCCCTTTACAAGGCGATGGTTGTTAAAAATCCGATTTTTGCGGCTTCTTATGATAAAAAATCGGAAATTATGAAATTGGTTTTAACGACGCATAGTGAGCCGCTTTCGATTGAGTTGATTCGCGTTTTATATGGCGATTTAAGTGCCTATTACAAATTGCAAACGACGGCGAAAGAAGATAAAACCTACGGGGTTTTAAGAAAACAAGTGGATTCTGTTAAAGCGGTTTTGGATGCGAAGGAATTGGCTGCTGCAAGAGCAGAAGATGCTTCACGGGGTTCTTTTTTGTTGGAAGATAGGGCGAGTATCGAACGGATGAAAAAAGATGGCTTTATTTCTAATGCGATTTATGCAAAAGCAATGGAAAATTTAACGATGGCGGGTTTGGCAAGAGAAAATGCGCAACCTTTTATCAAAGATTTGGATATGCCTATCGGTCCGATTAAGCCAGAAAAATTATCGCTTTTTAAATCATTGGCTATGGGTATTGGATTAGGTTTCTTTTTGGGTGCCTTGTTGGTGATTATCAGAAAAGTATTTATAGATGCACTTGCCTAAATTTTATCTCATAGATAGCAGATATTTAAAATATGTTTAATAAACTGATTTTATTTTTCAAAAATCAGGATGATAAAACCAAAATTGTAAGTAAAAATATTTTATGGTCTGCCTTTATAAAATGTATTAGTATTGGAACGGGTTTTTTATCGGTGCCGATTCTTTTAAACTACTTAGGGCAAGCGGAATATGGGATTTGGTTGACAATAAGTTCTTTTTTAGGTTGGTTTGGGGTATTTGATTTGGGCATTGGCAATGGTTTGCGCAATAAACTGACCGAAGCACTGACCATTAAAGATTTTGAAAAAGCTAAAATATATGTGAGTACCGCTTATGCGGTTTTGGGAGCTATTTTTACAACTCTTTTTGTTTTGTTTTATGCCATTGCTCCTTATTTGAATTGGAGTCATATTTTTAATGTGCCGCTTGATTTGAATCATGCGTTATTGACCGCTATTTTATATTTGTTTGGCGCATTATGTACGCAATTTGTTTTAAAACTTATTTTGACGATTTTTTTATCGGATCATCAAGTCGCTTGGTCGGATGCTTTGAATGCGGCAATTCAAGTGATATTATTGGCGATTGCTTGGCATTTAGATTTTTTTAAAAGCAATCAAAAATTAGTTTTTCTTGCTGCGGTTTATGCGATTATTCCAATTCTTATCTTATTGATTACGAATGTTTTATGCTTTAATGGAAAATATAAATATTTAAAACCTTCTTTGGAGGCGATTCAATTAAAGCATTTTAAAGGAATTGGCAGTTTAGGATTTAACTTTTTTATTATACAATTAGCAACTATTGTCATTTATGCGACGGACAACATGTTGATTACGCAATTGTTTAGTCCCGAACAAGTGACGATTTATAATATTGCGTTTAAATATTTTAATACGATAACGATTACTTTTACGATTATATTAACGCCTTTTTGGTCTATGATTACGGCGGCGATGCAAAAAGGGGAATTAGATTGGATTAAAAAAAGTACGCGACAATTGATAGGCAGTTGGATTTTATTTTTTTGTTGTGGGCTGGTGATGTTGTGGGCGGCGGCGGATGTGTATAAAATTTGGACAAGAGGGCAAGTTGTGGTGCCTTTTAAATTATCTCTTGTGTGTTTTTTATATGTATTTATCATGTCTTGGGGCAATATTTTTGCGATTATTGTGAATGCAGTGGGTAAAATTAGATTACAATTCTATTTATCTATTTTTTTAATGCTGATTAATATTCCTTTATGTTTTTTTTTAGTTAAAACGGTGGGTATGAGCGTAGAAGGAATTCCTATGGCGGGCATTTTAAGTATGATTATTTCGGGCGGATTTATACAATTTCAAGCGTATAAAATTTTAAATAACCAAGCGAAGGGGGTGTGGTATCAATGAATTGCAAAATTTGTAATAACAAAACAAATATTTTATGCCAATTACCCATTTTGAGCAATAAATATTTGGTGAATTACTTTCAATGCCCTACTTGTCAATTTATTCAAACGGAAAAGCCTTATTGGTTGGATGAAGCGTATTCGGATGCGGCAATTACGGCTTTGGACGTGGGTGCAGTGACTCGGAATTTAGAAATATCGAATTTATGCGAGCGTATTTTAAAAAATGTCTTTTCTAATTATAAAGAGTGTCTTTTTTTAGATTACGGAGGGGCGACAGGGATGTTTACGCGATTAATGCGCGATAAAGGTTTTCAATTTTATCATAGTGATAAATATGCGCAAAATGTTTATGCAAAAAAGTTTGAGTTAGAAGATATTAAGGATACATCGAAGATTGCAGTTGTTACGAGTTTTGAAGTTTTTGAGCATTTGGAAAATCCGATAGAGACGATTCAAGAAATGTTTAAATATGCGAATACAATTCTATTTTCGACTTATTTGCAACCTGAAAATTTAGAAAATTGGTGGTATTTCACGCTTGAAACAGGTCAACATATTGCATTATTTCATAAGAATACTTTTTTGAAAATCAGTGCCATTTTAGGCGTTCGTTTTTTTACAAATGGGACGAATTACCACATTTTAACCAAAGAAAATTGGGATAAACGGGTTGAATCTTATTTAAAACTGCCTTTTTATCAAAAAATATGGTATAAATTGTTTCCACAAACCTCGAATGTCTTCATTCAAAAAGATTATCAGCAGATTAAAGATTCATTGAATGGATAATAAAACAGTGTTGATAACGGGTTTTACAGGTTTTGTCAGCACGTATTTTTTAGAATATTTAGATAATAAAAAAGAACAGGTTCAAATTGTAGGGATTACGCGCAAAGAATTAACGCAACTTCCAATTTATAAGCATTTGACGATTCATGTTGAGGGGGCGGATTTAAACGATAGGTTAAAAATACAAGATATATTAGCTTATTACAGACCTGATTACATATTACATTTAGCTTCGGATAGTAGTGTTGCGTATAGTTGGAAATTTCCTATTAATAGTTTCCAAAATAATACGAATGTTTTTTTAAACCTTTTGGAAGGGGTTCGGATTTTAAATTTGCCTTGTCGGGTGTTGTCTGTCGGTTCTTCGGAACAATATGGTATCGTTCAACCTCAATATTTGCCTTTGACCGAGGATGCGCCTTTAAATCCGATTAGTCCTTATGCGGCGGCGCGGGTTTCGCAAGAATTGTTGAGCAAAGTCTATGTGCAAGGTTATGGATTGGATATTGTGATGACGCGTTCTTTTAACCACATCGGACCGAGACAAAAAGAACAATTTGTAATTAGTTCGTTTGCGAAACAAATGATTTTGTTGAAAAAAGGACGGATTGAGCAACTTAAAACAGGTGATTTAAGCATTGTGCGTGATTTTTTGGATGTTCGAGATGTGGTGAACGCTTATTATCTGTTGTTAACGAAAGGAAAGAAAGGAATGGTTTATAATATATGTAGGGGCGAAGGGCATACTTTGGATGAAATTTTAACAATGATGGGCGAAATCTTAAACATTTCTTCTATTCAAAAATCCAAAATAATATTTAGTCGTCCGAATGATAATCCAATTATTATTGGGTCAAATCAAAAAATTCAAGCAGAGGTGGCTTGGAAACCTCAAATTACTTTAAAAAATAGTTTAAAAGACATCCTACAATATTGGGATGAGCGGGTTTAAATGAAGATACTATACGATCCTCAGGCATTTGTGCATCCTTATGGGGGCGCGTCTCGATATTATGTGGAAGTGATTGATTATTTAAAGCGAAAAAGTGATTTAGAAATAGAATTACCCTTGATTTATGCGCAAAATTCTCATTTAAAAGAAAAAGGGTTGCATAAACCGTTCATTGATAAGTTTTTTAAAATAAAATATAAATATTCCTTATCGTTTCGAGCCTTGCAACTCAATCAATGGTATTTGAAACGAAAATTGAAGCAAGGAAATTTTGATATTTTTCATCCAACGCATTATGATCCGTATTTTTTGCCTTATTTGAAAGGAAAGCCATATATTGCAACCGTTTTAGACATGATTCACGAATTAGGACTTGTCAAAAATACAACACAAGCGGCTTTGGATGAAAAAAGGATTTCGATGGAAAATGCGACTAAAATTGTGGCAATTTCTCAAAAAACGAAAGAAGATTTGGTTCGATTGTTAAATATACCTGAAGAAAAAGTGGTGGTCATTTATTTAGCGACCGATTTTCAGCCCACACCAAAAATTCTTACGGAAAAAAAATATATTTTATTTACAGGGAATCGAATGAATTATAAAAATTTTGATAGATTTATAGAGGCAGTTGCGCCTATTGTAACGAATCAAAAAGATTTATATATTCGATTGACAGGTGTGCCATTAACTGCTGCTGAAATCCAAAAAATAGCGGATTTGAAATTAACGGAAAAAGTAGATTTAGAAGTTTTTGTGGATGAAAAGCGATTGATGGAATTGTATAGTAACGCGCTTTGTTTTGTATTTCCATCGTTGTATGAAGGGTTTGGAATACCGATTGTAGAAGCATTTGCTTGTGAATGCCCGACAGCAATTAGTAAAGCGAGTTGTTTTCCAGAAGTTGCAGGAGATGCATCGTTATATTTTGACCCGTATAGTGTGGAAGATATGCGCCATAAAATTCAACAACTTGTTGATAATGAATCGCTTAGAAAAGATTTAAAGGCGAAAGGAAAAGTGCGTTCTCAATATTTTTCTTGGGCAAATACTGCAAGGCAACACGAAAGTTTATATCAATCTCTTATTTAAAATAAAAATGCGTCCACCGAGTATTCGTCGAGTTTTAAGATATTTGTTAAGAAAAGTTGGATTGGAGTTGACTCCTTTTCAGCCTTGGATGGATTTTAGTGGATTATTGGCGTTTTATAAGATAAAAACGGTTATTGATGTTGGGGCGAATACGGGACAAACTGTTTTAGCAGTGATGTCGTATAGTGAAGCCATTAAAATGCATTCTTTTGAACCCATACAAAGTGTTTTTAATGAATTGGTTCAAAATACAAAAAAGTATTCTAATGTTACGTGTTATCCGCACGGATTAGGGGCGCGAATTGAGTCTGTGACGATAAATGTGAATGAAGCGTCGCAAAGTTCTTCTATCTTAGAATTGGGAGAAACCCATAAAAGAAATTTTGGTTTCGCCGTAAAAACGCATCAAGAAACGATTGAAATCATTACATTAGATAGTTTTTTCGCAAAACAACGCTTCGATAAATCCATTTTATTGAAAATAGATGTGCAAGGATTTGAGAAAAGTGTATTATTTGGCGCGCAGGAAGCATTGAAACAAGTGGATGTTATTTTTATAGAAGCTACTTTTCAGGAATTATATAAGGAGCAAGTGTTATTTGGAGATTTATTCAACTTGTTAAACCAATTTGGGTTTACTTTTGTTGGGTTTGTGGAAGCCTGGTACGATGCAAAGACGAAAGATACTTTATATGGAAATGCTATCTTTCGTAAACGATAAGTAATAAGATTTTAATAAGGTATCGCACAAGTTCGCACAAGTTCGGGAAACTTGAAAAGTTTCCCGAACTTTATGGGCGAATGAATTTCTTAACTTTAAAAAACATACACTTATGGGACTTGTTTATGCAGATATAAAATTGACGAATGTAGATGATTTAGCATTAGTCAAGCGAAAAATTATACAGAAAGATGCTGTTCGGACGATGGAAGTCGCGGCAATGGTGGATAGTGGTGCCTATATGATGGCAATCAATGAGACGGTTCAAAAACAATTAGGTTTAGATATTACGGATATACAATATGCTGCACTTGCAAATGGACAAGTGATTGAATTGAATGTGGTGGGTCCGATAGAAGTTCGGTTTGCGAATAGAAGAACGATTTGTGAAGCGGTCGTGCTTCCAGGGGATGGAGAAATATTGTTAGGCGCGATTCCGATGGAAGCGATGGATGTTTTAATTCATCCGAAAGAACAAAAATTGATTGTGAATCCAAAGCATCCCATTAAACCACAATTAAGTTTGAAATAAAATGGCAGAGCAAGAGGATGATTTGATTCAACCTCTTGCTGTAAAAGAATTGAGGGCGATAAGTCAAAAAAGTATTCCTATCTCCTTTGAGATAGCGGATACCCAAGAGGATTTGGATGAAATCAGCCTGACAATGGACGCTTATATACAAAACTTGCAGTTAAAAGCGTTAAAACAATTGGTAAGTAATAGTTTTATATTGCAAAACATTCATGCTGAGGCATTAGAACATAAGGCAAAATTAACAGGATTAGATAAATACATCATTCTGCTCATTGAAAAGCAAAAAGAGTCCGCTACGTTAAGTCAGATTATGACTTATTGCAAAAAACTCAATATTCCATTTAAAACTTTTTTACCTGAGTTGTATGTGTAGCAACTGTCTGTTGTTCAACTAAATGTAATTTCTTTTTATGTATCAAGATTTATTAGATAAGAAAAAATCAATTGCCGTTATTGGCTTAGGCTACGTCGGTTTGCCTTTGGCATTAGAATTTGCGAAGCATTTCAAAGTCATTGGTTTCGATATTAATAAAAACCGTGTGGCTTTGATGCAACAAGGCATTGACCCTTCTAACGAATTAGATAAAGCGGCTTTTGATAATACGGATATTCTTTTTACCACCGATTTAAAGGAATTAAAGCAAGCCAATTTTTTTATTGTGGCAGTGCCGACGGATATTGATGAGCATAAAGTGCCGAATTTGACACCGCTTAAAAAAGCGTCGGAAAGTGTGGGCAAAGCCTTGAAAAAAGGCGATTATGTTGTCTATGAAAGTACGGTTTATCCCAGTTGTACGGAGGAAGATTGTTTGCCGATTGTGGAACAACATTCGGGTTTGAAATTAGGCAAAGATTATAAAGCGGGTTATTCGCCTGAACGGATTAATCCGGGCGATAAAGCGCGTCCTCTGCCGAGTATTTTGAAAATTGTGTCGGGCAGCGATGCGGAAGCGTTGGAAGAGATTTCAAAAGTATATCGTCAGATTATTACGGCGGGCATTTATAAAGCACAATCGATTAAAGTCGCGGAAGCGGCAAAAGTCATTGAAAATACACAACGCGATTTAAATATTTCGTTGATGAATGAACTTTCTATGATATTTGACCGCATGAATATTGATACAAAAGCGGTTATCGAAGCGGCAGGGACGAAATGGAATTTTATTAAATTATATCCCGGATTGGTGGGCGGACATTGTATTGGAGTGGATCCGTATTACTTATTGCACAAAGCGCGTCAACTCGGTTACGAACCACAAGTGATTGCAGCAGGTCGGCGCGTGAATGATGAAATGCCAAAATGGATTGCTAAAAAATTAGTACAACAATTAATACAAAAAGGAAAAAGCCCGAATAAATGTAAAGTATTAGTGATGGGTGTAACGTTTAAAGAAAACGTTTCGGACATTCGCAATTCAAAAGTAATTGATTTAGTGCGCGAATTAATGGATTTTTCGATCCATGTACACTTATCAGACCCGTGTGCATCGCCGAATGAAGTCGCGCATGAATATAAAATGTCTTTAATCGATACGCCATCGCACGATTACGATGCAATCATTGTAACGGTCGCGCACGACGAATATAGAAAATATAATATTGCTTATTTTGAATCTTTGGTGAAAGATGAATTGATTTTAGTGGATTTGAAAGGGTTGTATCCAGAGATTAAACAACAAGCGGTTTATACAAGTTTGTAACGTGAATATTTTTCGTATTTTTGAAATATTAGTTCGTGTTGCGTGAATATTAGTCGTATTTTTGAAAAATTAGTTCGTGTTGTGTGAATATTAGTCGTATTTTTGAAAAATTAGTTCGTGTTGTGTGAATATTAGTCGTATTTTTGAAATATTAGTTCGTGTTGCGTGAATATTAGTCGTATTTTTGAAATATTAGTTCGTGTTGCGTGAATATTAGTCGTATTTTTGAAATATTAGTTCGTGTTGTGTGAATATTAGTGACATTTTTGAAATATTAGTACGTGTTTGTTGAATATTAGTGACATTTTAGAAAAATTAGTTCGTGTTGCGTGAAAATGAGTCACATTTTAGAAATATTAGTTCGTGTTGGATGGATATTAGTCGTATATTTGAAATATTAGTTCGTGTTGCGTGAAAATGAGTCACATTTTTGAAATATTAGTTCGTAACGCAATTATTTAAAGAATAATGGGTGACATTATTAAAATATCATTATTTATGATATATAAATAATGTTTTTCTAAATTTTTTAAATTTAAAAAATCTTATTTTATGCCTTTCACCTCTTTTAAAACTTCAAGTCAAATCCTACGTCAATATGATATTCAAGCGATAAAGAAAGATTTTATTGCTTTTAAGCAGATGCAAGCACCTGCACGTTTGGTGGAAGACATTGATTTTACTTTAAATAATGTAGATTATAATGCGTCTGAAATAGCGATTTGTGAAAGTTTAATTTATCCTGTTTTAGTACAACTTTGGAAACCTTTTTTAGATACATTGGTTTTACATAGTCATCGTTCTTGGCAGGTGGAAGGAGAACTCACAGGAATTCCTGATTATTTAATCAGTGCAGCCAGTAAATATGGGATTGCGGTTATTGAAACGCCTGTTTTAGTCGCCGTAGAAGCCAAAAAAGATAATTTTGAAGAAGGTTGGGGACAATGTGCCGCAGAAATGATTGCCGCGCAACTGGTGAATCAAAATAAAAATTTAACGATTTACGGCATTGTGAGTAGTGGCGAACAATGGCAATTTGCGAAACTTCATCAAGCTGTTTTTACTCAAAGTGTAAAATCCTATTCCATTTTTGAATTAGATAAATTGTATTCAGTCCTTTACGCGGTTTTAGAAGATTGTAAAAAACAAATTACGGGTTAATCTAAAATTTCATTTATCATGGCTTTTACACAATTCAAAAGTTTGGGTGATGTGGTTAAAATGTACGATTTGACTCAAGAAAATGGCAAATTTATAAATACTAAAAGCAATGTGATCGTACCTTTAGCCTTACAAGAAGATATTACATTTTCTATTGAACAAGATGGTTTATTTGACATATCGGAAGCTGCAATTTGCGAAAATTATATATACCCTGTTTTAAAATCGGTTTGGAAACCTTTTCATAAAACCTTTTTACTTTGGAGTCATACAAGCATTACTGCGGATGAAATATTGACAGGTATTCCCGATTATTTGTTTGCTAAACGAACTAAATTTGGTACTTCTGTAGTCGGTCCGCCTTTTTGTATTGCAGTAGAAGCGAAAAAAGATAATTTTGAAGAAGGTTGGGGACAATGTGCGGCAGAAATGGTGGCAGCTCAAAAACTGAATGGCAATACAACGAATCCTATTTTTGGGATTGTGACGAATGGAGACAAATGGGAATTTGCAATGCTTGAAGCCGATGTTTTTACGAAAGAAACAGGTTTTTTGACCATTTTGCAATTAGAAATGCTTTATTCCGTGATACATAATTTGTTGAATAGACTTTGATGCGTCGTAAATTTAGAATATTAGTCGTATTTTTGAAATATTTACTTTAAATTAGTGTCTAAAATTAAAATTCTTTTAGAGCAAGGTGAAAATGAAGCCGTAGAATTTAAAGCGGCTGCCGTTTCATCAGAGAGTATCGCAAAAGAAATCGTCGCTTTTGCAAATACTCAAGGCGGAAGTATTTTAATCGGTATAGAAGATAATGGAATGATTTCAGGCGTAGGCAATCCTGCGGCATTAGAAGAATGGGTAGCAAATATTTGTCGGCAAAATGTGAATCCTGCGATTCAAGTAAAGATTCAGAGCGAAAAATATTTGGATAAAAATATACTGCATATCGAAATTCCAAAAGGGCGCGACAAACCTTATCAAACGAATAAAAATCAATATTTGATAAGAATTGGAACGACGAATCGAACGGCTACTCAGACGGAACTTTTAAGAATGTTTCAACAAGCAGGTGTTTTTCATTATGATTCGACTGGCGTACCTAAAACAAAGATTTCAGATTTAAATTGGTCTAAATTAGACCGTTTTTTTGAGCAATACGGCGTAGATTATTCAAACGAATCCGATAAACAGCGACTCCTCGTCAATACGGATTTAATGACGGAAGAGGGGCAGGTGACTGTGGCAGGTTTACTTATTTTTGGGATTAATCCACAAAAATATCTTTATAATGCGTCTATTTCTTTTGCACATTTTGCGGGGAATCATGTATCGGACGATTTGCTGGATAATCAATTGATTGAAGGCACGTTGGATTATCAGATTGATACTTGTCTTGCGATGCTTAAGAATAATATTAAGCAACCTTCGGTGATAGAAGGAGCGAAAACGGTAGATGTTCATTTTTTATATCCCGACAAAGTTTTTAGAGAAATTATTGTGAATGCGTGTTTGCATCGCAATTATGCGATTAGTGGGAGTCGCATTCGCGTTTTTTTGTTTGAAGATAGATTAGAAATAAGAAGTCCAGGAAGATTACCAAATTCGGTGACGATAGAAAAGATGAAAGCGGGCGTTTCTTTTGCATTAAACCCTGTTTTATTGAAGTTTATGCAAAATTTGCGTTATATTGATAAATTAGGACGCGGTATTCCGATGGTACATCGCATTGCAACACAAAATAAAAAAGAATTGCTATTAGAAGAATTAGGGGAAGAATTTGTGTTAACTTTGTCTTTTTAACCGACTTGATTTTTTGCCCCGAATCACACGAATTATTAGTGAAAATTCATGTAATTCGGGGCAAAAGAGTAGGAACACTATATCAAGCAGTTGTCTCTTTTTTAACCACCGCTTTAGCGGTTGCTTTCACAGGTTCACGGCGTTGACGATTCAAAAAATATTCGCGGACAAAATTAGGGTCAGTGCTTTCCACGGATAACACACTCGCATCTAACATTTGTTTCAAGTGTGCTTTCATATTTTTGAAAGCCGAGTCCATATCTTCCTTATGAATCGCTTTTCGAGTAATATTCAATTTAACTTGGGGTTTAACCGCTTTAAAATGATTCATTTGTTCGATTAAACGATTTTGTTCGGCAGCAGGTATCAAGGCAGCAGCTAAAATAGGCGCGTTTTCGGTCAAAACTTCCGATACTTGATTACATTTAGCGATAAAATCAGCATCCGAACTTTGTTTCAACGCGGAAACTTTAATATCCGTCTTTTTTTTAAGGGTTGCATGATTGGTTTTGATAGCATGTCGCTGAATGATACTCAAATATTTAAGCGCATCTTGAGTAATTGTGTCGCGCAATAAAAGTTTTTCTTGTCCAGTGATTTCGGACACCGTGTCTAAAGTTTTAAGCGTCGCTTCCAATTGAGTTAAAGCGTTTTGGAAATCCGTCGCATCTTCTTTTAAAGTAGGCGATTTGTCTATAATCGACGCATTTTGAGTTAAAAAAACAGATAAGTGGCGGAACATAGTTACGTCCGCGCTTTGTTGAACGGTCATAATAATACGATTTTAAATATTTTGAAAATATTTTGTACGCTCTCATAACGTAAAATATTATATATTTAGTTCCTTTTTTTGCAAAAAAATATATTTTTTTTGAATATTTTATTTTTATGCCACTTTATGTCACTTTAC
>JBDKKX010000057.1:0-15752 GCA_039795795.1 Bacteroidota bacterium
TTTATGCCCTAACCGAAACGATTTTTGATTTTTCGATCGCTTTTAACTTTTTTTTAACTCAATTTCTATTGCATCTAAGTTTTATCATGTAGAGTGGGGCAGAACTTAAAAAGTATAATGCGACAACAGGTGCAGAAGTGTGGACAAAATCGCTTGGCACCACCTTGTCCCCCAACGAACTGTTTACGAATGACGAATCGTTTAGAGACGTAATCCCGACAAAGGATGGCGGTGCAGTGGTGGGTTACACCTTTCGCACCCCTCAAAACGGGACATCGGGTTATGAATATGGTCGTTTGGATGCCAATGGCAACCAAGTTTGGTACAAAAGGCTGAATAATCAATACGATTTAGAACCTAAAACCGCGATTGGGAATTGTGGTTTTCTTTTCACAGGGACAAAAAATTCGAATTTGACGCTGATGCGGATTACCAATGACGGCGAAATATTGCCCAATTGTGGCGGCGCGATTGCTGCACCAGCGACGGCTCAAATGCAAGTACAAGCGGTGCTTCCTCAACTTTCGCCGAATCCTGCGGATAAGGAAGTGACTATCGCGTTGGAAAGTTTGGACGATGAAATCGTACAATTTGACTTTTCAAGCACGACGGGTAGCCTTGTTTTTTCAGAAAAGAGAAGGGTGGACAAAGGGGCGAATCGGTTACTTTTTGAGGTCGCGCAATTGCCCAAAGGCATTTATTGGGTGACACCGACGACGAATCAAGGGCGAATGGCACCGATGAAATTTGTGAAGTTATAGCGTTAATTTGTTGATTTTCAATAATTTATATTTCAATATCCGAGCAAAGTGGCTGTCTCAAAAGAAAAAATCACAAAATATTATTGGGTTGGGATACGAATGGATGTACGGATTTTACGGATTTCACGGATGCGGTACGGATTTTTTTTATTTTTTGCTCGAAACAAAGCATTGGGGTTCAAAAAAATCCGTACCGCATCCGTGAAATCCGTAAAATCCGTACATCCATTCGTATCCCAATTTATCCAAAAGTGTAACCTCCTTTTCCTGCTCAATGAAACATCCCTTTTTTTGGGCAAAAAAAATAACTTTTTCACGTTTTTGGAGTTTCTTTTCACGAAGGCATCAAGCCAAAATCAATCAAAAAATAAATCTAAAATAAAGATGCAACAATATATGATTTATGCCAAAGATGGCACAGAAGCAGGCGTATTTGAACGCCGTTTATCGGTTCGGAAACTTCATTTTGAAGGCGTGCAAGTTTTAAAAGACAAGGGCAATTATGTCCTGGGGGGCGCGTTATTGGATGATGCGGGCAAAATGATTGGTTCTGCCTTAATTTTGCAATTTGAACACCCTACGGAATTACAAAATTGGTTGGATAATGAACCTTACATTCAATATAATGTTTGGAAAACGATAGAAATTCATAAATTTGGCGTACCGCCGCCCAAGTAGCATTTAGCAAAATATACTTATCATGGAAATATCATTGATTGGCAAACGCGCTTTCATTGGCGGCAGTTCTCAAGGCATTGGTTTCGCGATTGCGGAACGCATGGCAAGTTGTGGCGCGACCGTCACTTTGACAAGCCGCAATGAAGCAACTTTAAAAGCAGCCGTCGCACAATTGCCCATGCCTCAGGCGCAAAAACATGATTATTGTGTCATAGATTTCGGAGAGTTGCGTGCATTGGAAGCGATTTTGTCCGCATATCAGGCAAAAACGCTTGAAAATCCAGTATCTATCCTCGTTTTAAACTCGGGCGGACCGCCACCTGCAACCGCTTTCAACGCAACACTGGCTCAATACCAAACGTATTTCAATCAATCTATGATGGCAAATCAAATGTTGGTACAAGCCTTTGTGCCGAGTATGCGGGAACGTCAATTCGGTCGAATTCTGACGGTATTAAGTTCTGTCATCAAGCAACCGCGCTTGGATTTGGGCATTTCCAACACGATTCGGGCGGGCATTGCGAATTGGGCAAAAGCATTATCCATAGAATTGGGTAGTTCGGGGATTACGGTGAACAATTTGTTGCCCGGATTCCTGCAAACGCAACGTTTGAATCAATTGATAGATACGCGGATGCAGCAAAGTGGTCGTTCTCGCGAGCAGGTGATGGCACAAATGTCGTCCACAATTCCTGCGGGGCGGATTGGCGCACCCGAAGATTTAGGCAATATGGCAGCTTTTTTAGCCTCCGACTTGGCGAGTTACGTCAATGGAGTCAATATTCCAATCGATGGCGGCTTATTAGGTACGCTTTAATCGTTTAAACAATCTCATTTCAATGAAAAAATTATTACAAACGCCGTCTCAAACGGTCGGTCCTTATTTCGCGTACAGCCTCACGCCCGAACAATATGGCTACGATTTAACCCAAATTTGCGACGGCAATCTTGTCGATGAAAAGGTGGATGGAGCATATATTCAAATTATTGGAAAAGTATTAGATGGTAATAATCAACCTATTAATGATGCAATGATTGAATTTTGGCAATCGGACATTCAGAAAATAGGCAGATTCGGCACAGGCACAGACCCGCAAAATCGGTTCATTTTTAAGACCGTCAAACCCAAATCAGTCGAAGGACAAGCACCGCATTTGAACGTAATCGTATTGATGCGCGGGTTGCTCGTACACGCCTACACGCGCTTATACTTTTCAGACGAGGCGGCGGCGAATGCAAAAGATACAGTTTTAAACAGCGTTCCCGCAGACCGCCGCAATACATTAATCGCTCATTTAGAAAACAGAAATGGGCAAAAAGTATATGCTTTCAATATTCGCATGCAAGGCGCGGACGAAACTGCTTTCTTCGACGTATAAAAATAAATTGTGATATAAATGGATGTACGGATTTTTTTCTTGTCCTTCCGTAGGAATCTGAGTTTCCTACGGAAGGACAAGAAAAAATCCGTACGCATCCGTGAAATCCGTGAAATCCGTACATCCATTCGTATCACAATTTGTTACCGACTTTTCGCACCTAATGAAAAATCCCCATTTAATCCTATAAATCAATCCTATTTAATCCAAAAAAAATCCCATTTAATCCTAATTCCAATGCGCCAATTAGTTTGAAATATCCACATTTTTAAGCAAAACCAAATAAGCACTCGCAAAAGATGCCAACGAATCATAACGCAAAAGGCGCATATCTATATTTAAATTTGGATATTTAACTTTATTATTGTCTTTTATTTTCTTAATCGTCGTTGCCAATACTTTTTTATCAAAAGTATTCATTTTAGAATTGTAATAAAGCGGCGTAAATCCCAACTCCGCAAAATAATCGGCTTCCGTTACCCGATAAAATAATTCGAGTAATTCTCGAATCGGGCGCGGCAACGCGTGCAAAAACAAACAACTGCCCACAATGTAACTCGGAACCGTAACGCCCAAATGAGCATATTTTGTAATCACTTCATCTTCTATACTTTTCATTTCGCCATCAATCAAGGAGATTAAATGTTCATGCGGCGCAGGCTTGATGACTCCAAAAGTGGATTTTGTTTCATACAATTCTTTGAAAATCAATTCTTTAGGACGGTCAAGGATTTTTTGAAAAGCGGCGCGCATCGCAATCGTTTTCTGAAAAGGCGTTTTGGAAGAGGCATCAAAAAACAAATCGTTTATCGTTTCCAACATTTCTAAAACGAACCCTTCGGGGCGCGTCAAATAATCGATGCGATACACCAAATCCAACAACATATATGCCGCCATGCCCGCATGTCGAGACGCATCAGGGCGGTGCGCATCCAATTCATTTAAAACAAATTGGATTTTTTTTATCATAAAATTATATTTAATTTCCTTCTGCGCCTGCGAAATATCCCGTCTCGAACCCGTATCTAAGGCTTTGAGCGTCGAAAATTCATCCAGCAACAAATCATCTTGTTTATCCGCATTGACAGCAACTTCCTTCAACGCATGATACAATTTGTAAGGAGAACCATCTAAGGTAGAGGTATCAAATTTTACAACAATATTATTTTCAGGAGATAACGCATAACGAGAAAATTCCATACTATAATTGGATTCTATCAACCGACGCATAAATCCAACATTTAGCTTTTCGGCATAAGCGATTTGTGCTTCTGCGGCAAAACTTTGCGCATTGCAACTGCCCGAAACCCGTTTTGAACCTTGTAACAATTCAAATTCAATCGTTCCATCTTCCACTTTCCACCGCACATTGTCTTCTTGCTCATCCCTGAGGTACTCAAAAAAGGCAATATATGAATTTAAATAATCATTCTTTTCAAAAAAATCTAACGACGCTTCCCATGCTTCGTATTGACGAGGCAGTTTATAGGAGTCCGTGTAGCGTCCGAAACGTACATCGGGTTGCTTGGGTGCTTTCGAACCAGTGCCGAAAAGCATATCTAAAAGATTCATAAGATAATTATCGGATTATGCAAAATTGATTGAAATTTGCGCAAAAATAGTTATAAAATTTGCAATTTCGCCCCTCATTTCTATTTTTTTAACAATGACTTTTCGCACCTCTTTCCCTTTTTCGCCCGCGCCGATAGGCATTTCCCATCAAACGCCGATTTTTGCTTTCGGTTCTTGCTTTGCGGAAAACATTGCGCGCCGTTTAGAACGATTGGCTTTTCCCATTCAAGTCAATCCTTTTGGCATTTTGTTTAACCCGATTTCCATGGCACACGGGTTGGAAATGTTGAAAAAGAAACCCATTTTGACGGAAAATGATTTATTTTTTCAAAACAATTTATGGCAAAGTGATGCTTTTCATGGGCGATTTTCTAAACCCAATTTGGAAGAAACCTTGCTTGGCATGCAGCAAAGTGTCGATTTGGGGCATGATTTCCTGCAAAAAGCCAATCGTTGGTTGTTGACTTTGGGTACTGCTGCCGTTTTTGTGAAAAAATCCAATCAACAAATTGTTGCTAATTGTCATAAATTGCCTGCGGGTTGGTTTGAACGAAAACGATTGAGTATTCAAGCGATTGTGGATGCTTTTGCACCGATTTTGGAGGAACAAGCGGCACAAATAGTTGATTTTCAAACGATTATAACGGTTAGTCCAATTCGACATTTGCGCGACGGCTTTGTGGAAAATCAACGAAGTAAAGCGGTTTTAATTTTGGCAATAGAGGCGTTGGCGCGGCTGTACGATTTTGTACATTATTTTCCTGCGTATGAGCTGCTCTTGGACGATTTGCGGGATTATCGTTTTTATGAAGCGGATATGATTCATCCTAATGCACAAGCCATTGATTATATATTTGATTTTTTTGTTAAGACATTTATGAATGACAAAACACTGGCTATTTTGAAAGCGGTTGAAAAATATCGGTTGCGGGTGGAACATCGTCCGTTCAATACGGAAAGTGATGATTATCAACAGTTTAAATTCAAAACGGAGGCTTTGAAGCGGGATTTGGAAAAGCAATTTGAGATTCGGTTGAATTAGGATTCAATGGGATTTTTTTGGGATTAAATGGGATTGATTTTTTTAGGATTTTTGGGATTCGCTTTAAAATCCTAAAAATACAAAAAAAATCAATCCCATTTAATCCCAAAAAAATCCCATTTAATCCTAATTCCAACGCCCCATCTTTAACATATTATTAACATTTTAAAATGTCATTAAACGCTAAATAAAGTGTTATACAATTGTTAAAAACATATTTTATAAAATCCAATTAATCAATCAATTAATGCTTTTTGTGAAATTTTTTTTGAACATTATACGCACAACATACTAAGTCACATATTTAACAAACCTCTTACATATTTTCATTTTTTACTATCCCGAATTAATGATGTACACTCAAAAAACGCTTATTTCTGTTTTTACAGGATTGGCTTTAACCGCTTGCTCCGTCGTTGCATGGCAAAAATGGCATGTCGAATCGCCTGATGAGGCGGAGGAAAATAAGCAGGAAATGATGCAGGCGTATTACCAACAGGAATTTGCAAAAGTCGTTGACCCTGCTCTCGGGCGCGTCCCGACAGAACGGTTGCAACCTGCGTTGAAAGCGATTCAACGCCAAGAGTCACGCCAAACGCGAACGGCTGCTGTCAGTGGTTTGACTTGGGCGGAACGCGGTCCGAACAATATTGGTGGACGAACCCGCGCCCTGCTTTTCGACAAAAATGATGCGTCCAACAAAAAAGTTTGGGCAGGCAGCGTCGGCGGTGGGCTTTGGTTTACGAATGACATTACTGCTGCAACGCCCGTTTGGTCGCGCCCCGCGAATGCAGACCAATTTAATAATTTAGCAGTGACGTGCATTGCGCAAGATCCGACCAATTCTCTGACGATGTATTTTGGAACAGGTGAAGGTTTCAATAATATGGATGCTATTCAAGGAAGTGGCATCTGGAAAACGGTAGATGGTGGTGTCAATTGGACTCAATTAACGAATACAATTCCTGGCGCAGGTATTTACACTCATTACATTCAAAAAATAGTCGTTACAAGTGGTGGAACTGTATTGGCAGCTACTAAAAGTAGTTTCTGTAATTGGGGTGGCATTTATCGCTCCACAAATGCGGGTATTAATTGGACAAGAATACAAATGCCAGATAGAAGTGGCAACACTTGTAATACATTGGGAAGTAGTCATACCGATTTAGAAATTAGCGCAGATGGCACCGTTTATACAACAAATGGTATTGGTTTTCAAGGTGGTATTTACAGTTCGGCAGATAATGGGGCTACTTGGAGCAATATATCCCCTGCTGGAACTTACCAAAGAGTGGAAATAGCGGCTGCACCGAGCGATGCCAATCGAATTTATGCTTTATCGAGCGACGGCACGAATTGTAATAATATTTGGGAATCCACGAATAAAGGGGCAACTTGGACGAACCGTACGATTCCAACTTCTTACAATCAAGGGAATAATTCCAATTTTGCAGGTCAATCTTGGTACGCGCTGACGGCGGCGGTTGACCCAAATGATGCCAATACGCTTTACATTGGAGGATTAGATGCGTTGCGCTCGACGGATGAAGGTCAAAGTTGGACGCAAATTACTACTTGGGCGAATTACAACGCTGGAAATGCGCCTACGCCTTGGCCTCGAGCGTATGTTCATGCGGATCTGCATGCTATTGTGTTTGCGCCGAGCAGTTCTTCAACGGCATTGATGGGTTGTGATGGCGGGATTTTTTATTCTACGAATATTAATGGTGTTTTGGCGACGGGTACGCCCAGTTTTGCTTCCAAAAGCACGGGTTATAACGTGACTCAATATTTTGCTGCGGCGATTCATCCAACAGCTTGTTCTAACAATATTTTAGCGGGCGCGCAGGATAATGGAACGCAAAAATTTACGACAACTGGGATCAATGCAGCATCCACTGTAACGGGTGGGGATGGTGCTTTTTGTCATATTGACCAAGATAATCCAAACCTTCAAATTAGTAGCTATATCTATAATCAGTATTGGATTACGAATAATAATTGGTCAACCTATACGACTTCTAATTTAAGTAGTAACACGGGTAGTTTTATCAATCCAACGGAGTATGATGATGCGAATAATCTGCTTTATGTGGGGCATAGTAGCGGGAGTTATGGTGTGGTTAGCGGCGGTTTGTTAAGTGGCGGTTCTGGGGTTTCCGCGCTGACTCAAAAAACAGGCTTAACGGGGCAAGTCGGTGCTTTAAAAGTGGATCCCAACAATACCAGTACGCTTTGGATAGGGAGTACGACGGGTACTTTGCATAAAATTACGAATCCAAATGCTTCGCCGACGATTACAGTTCTGCCAAGTGCGAATTATTTTGGGGGCGGTGGTTATATCTCGGCTATCGACGTGGAAAAAGGGAATTCTAATCATCTTTTGGTTACGGTTTCCAATTATGGGGTGACGAGCGTATATGAATGCAAAGATGGCGGCACAACTTGGACATCGGTGGAAGGCAATTTGCCAGATATTCCAGTGCGTTGGGGCATGTTCAACCCGTTGAATAATAGTCAAGCGTTGTTGGCAACGGAATTAGGGGTTTTCAGTACGGATAATTTGAATGGGGCTTCGACGAATTGGGTCAGTAATAATTCGGGTTTGGCGAAAGTGCGGGTGGATATGTTGAAATATCGGAGTTCGGATTATACGTTGGTGGCGGCAACGCATGGTCGTGGGATATTTACGACCACTTTGGCAACGCAATCTCCTGCAACGACGGCTTCTGTCGAACAAAATATGGAATCTGCCCAAGTTTATTTGGGACCGAATGCGGATGTTTATTGTTATTCTTCGACAGATGGTCAATTAATTGCACGTATAAAAAATTTATCTGCACATGATTATGGTTGTACAAGTGTTGCGGTGACGCGGGCAACAGGTGCTGGTACGCCACAAGCGTTCACGAGCAATACTGCCGCCTTAGCGATTGCGCCTAAAACGCTGCAAATCACGCCGACGACCAATAATAGTGCGGGCAATTATCAATTGACGATGTATTTCACGCCTGCGGAAGTGACGGCTTGGCAAAATTATACGGGCAAAAGTTGGGGGACGCATGGTTGTATTGCGAAATGTAGTGGCAATATTTTGAGTGTGACTCCTGCTGCACCGACGGCGGGCGGCACGATTGTCTATCAAATGAACGAGTCAGTCAGTACTTCAGGTTTGGCATATATTACGTCCAGTTTCACCACAGGGTTTTCTTCTTTTGGCGTTGGCATGCCCGCGTCTGCGTTGCCTTTAGAATTATTAGATTTTTCGGGCAAGTTGGAAAATAAAACAGCAGTTTTATCTTGGACGACCGTACAGGAAAAAGATGTATTGGGTTTTGACATAGAGCGTTCGACAGACCAAAAATCTTTTGAAAAAATTGGTTTTGTGGATGCAAAAAATCAGCTTGCGCCGCAAACTTATCGTTTCAAAGACGTTGTTTTGAGACAGGCGATTCAATATTATCGGTTGAAAATCAAAGATAGAGATGGTTCTTTTACTTATTCAAAAGTCATTTCGATTCAAACGGGGGAGCGCGGCAGTCAACCCGATTTTGTGATTGCGCCGAATCCCGTTCAAGCGGAAATGCAGTTGATTTTCGGTACCATGCCCGATACGGATTTTGATTTGCGCATCGCGGATATGGCGGGCAGGCAGGTGTATGAACGACATTTTGCGGTTTCGGAGGAGAAAACGTTGGTCATTCCGACGGAAAACCTTGTAGTGGGTGCTTATTTGGTGACTTTGCGGATGCCGAATGGCTTATTGAGGACAGTTAAAATGCGTAAGCATTAGGATTCTATGGGATTTTTTTGGGATTAAATGCTCAGTACGGGACAAAAAAAATTACGGTACGAATTGGAACACGGAGGACACGGATTTTACGAATTTACGCGGATTTTTTGGGATGTTTCATTTGTAGGTTACACTTTTGGATACATTGGGATACGAATGGATGTACGGATTTAACGGATTTCACCGATGGATACGGATTTTTAGAAACCAACTGCTGGGTTTTAGGCAAAAAAATAAAAAAAATCCGTACGAATCCGTGAAATCCGTAAAATCCGTACATCCATTCGTATCCCAATGTATCCAAAAGTGTAACCTACAAATGAAACATCCCAAAAAATCCGCGTAAATTCGTAAAATCCGTGTCCTCCGTGTTTCCATTCGCTCTACCCCTTTTTTGTCCCGTACTAAGGATTAAATGGGATTGATTTTTTAGGATGATTGGGATTTTAAAGCGAATCCAAAAAATCCTAAAAAAATCAATCCCATTTAATCCCAAAAAAATCCCATTGAATCCTAATTCCAAGGACACATCAACAAATTATTCAAATCTTTACTCTTTTTTCGGTATTCTCAAAACGCAATAAAATGAGTTAACAGTCGTTAAAAACGCACATCCGATTGAATACAAAATCAAAACAAATCAGCTCGGAGCAAACAGTCAATTTGAAGGACGAATGAGGAATGAGGAATGATAAATGATGAATGATGAATGATGGATGATGAATTCGTAAAAAAATTCATCATTCATCATTTATCATTCATCATTCATCATTCCCCATTCATCATTCAAAACTCATCATTAATGGGAAAATCCAAAATCCGCATAACTCAGATGTTAAAAAGGCTACTTTCCGTCCTGACTTGCACCATCGTAACGTCCTTTTGTGGCGAACTCTTGGCGCAACTTCCTGAAATTGTCCGTGTGTCGAACACTCCTTCACATCGAAAGCTTTCTCCTTTGGCGTGTGCTGACCAAAATGCTGGTTCTACGCGCCGTTCGTTAGGGGTTACTGCCAAGTCGAATGATAAACATTTTCTATGTGCAGGCGATAGTTTAATAGTTACCCATAATGGGGGGCAAAATCTTTCTAATGATCCAAACCTTACTACTCCCGCAGGTATCATTTATGCTTTTTACGATTGTTTACCGAATGTGTCTGGACCGACGCTGAATGACATTAAGGCAGATGTCTGTTTAAATCGGCAATCGATTTATTTGTTTCCTTCGGATGCGACTCCTACCACTCCTCCTTTGGGTTTTTGGGTAGCTGGCGGAACAGTGGATGGGAATATTAATTTTTACAATAGTGGTAGGTTGCAACGCCAGTTTAGTAATAATAATCCCAAAAAATTTTATTTTGCCCCAGTAACGATAGATAATTTTGCGGATAAAAAATTTGAAGGCAATAATTCTTGTGTGAATGTCAATATCCGCGATATTCCGTCTGGGACGGATACTTTTAGTGTGGTTTATTTGAATAAAATCCTTGAAAAAAATATTTCGTATAATTATACGGCGACTGCGCCGTTCTCGGGGCAATTTACGGTAACGGGTGGTTTATCGGAATATGATGGCACCTCAAGTTACACGATTACGGTGAAGAAGAAATCGGATAATACTGTTGTCGGTACGGCGACGAGTGGCGCGCTGCATAATGGTAAAGTGCAGGTTACTGTGCCGCAAGCGGGGATTTACACGGTGACGATAGTGGATGGCAAGGCTTGTGATAGGACGTTTGAGCTGAATTTTCCTGTTTTACAATTGTTGGTTTTGAACGATACGGTGCCGAAAACGGGGGATATCGGTTGTGTGAAAATCGCGGCGCGTAATTTTAATAAAATTATTTCCACAGAAATCAATTTTAATTACGATAAAACTTTATTGAAATGGGTGAGTACGCGCAATCACAATAGTACTTTGACGGGACTGGATGCAAATTCGTTTAACACTACGCCTGGTGTGGTCACGATGACTTGGAATACGGCTACGAATGCAACTGTAGCGGATAGTATCCCATTATTTGAAGTTTGTTTTCAAACGTTGGGTGCGGCGGGGAGTTTTTCGGATGTGACAATCCCAGATACTTTGTCGGGCAATTGGCTGAATCCTCGAAAGATTGATATTAATTATGATAATCCAGACCCGCTCAATCGACAAATGGGGGTAGCTATGTCCAATGGTGGGATTTTCATTGGGAATCGGGTTTTTGGGATTAGTGCGCGGGCGGATAGCGTCCATTGTCGTGGGGGATTCGATGGTCGAGTAGTGGTTTATACGACGGGTGGTGCCGCGCCCTACAATTATAGTTGGACAAGTTCGGGGGGTACGACGGGGAATGGGGTGATTCCGAGATTAGGGGATTCCTTGATTTTAAACAGTCGAACTGCTGGGAATTATACGATTACGGTCACGGATGCGACGAATTTGCAAAAAGTGATTAGTGCGACGGTCGGCGAACCTGCTACGAAAGTCCTTGAAAAGAATATTGTTTATAATTATGGTACATTGACGGGGCAATTTACGGCGACGGGTGGTTTAGCGGAAGCGGATGGCACCTCGACTTATAATATCACGGTTAAAAAGAAATCGGATAATACGGTCGTTGGTACGGCGACGAGTGGGGTAAAGCATAATGGGACGGTTCAAGTGACGGTGCCGCAAACGGGTACTTACACCGTGAATATCGTGGATGGCAGGAATTGTAATCGGACGTTTGAAATGAATTTCCCCATTTTACAATTGATAGTTTTGAATGATACGGTGCCGAAACAAGGCGATACCAGTTGTGTCAAAGTGGCTGCGCGCAATTTTAATAAAATCATTTCGGCAGATGTGGATTTTCATTTCAATCATACTTTATTGAAATACGTCAAGACGCAAAATTACAATTTGACGGGGTTAGATGGGAATTCTTTTACCAATACCAATTCGTCCATAGGCGTTGTGACCATGTCTTGGGTTGCGGCGACGAATGAGACGCGCCCAGATAATGTACCTTTATTTGAAATTTGTTTCCAAACGTTGAATTCATCAGGGAGTTTTTCGGATGTGACCATTGCGGATACGTTGTTAACCAATTGGCAGAATCCTCGACCGATTGATATTACGTATGATAATCCCGACAAGTTAAACCGAAAAATGGGGGTAGCCTTTCAGAATGGTGGGGTTTTCATTGGCAATAAGGTTTTCGCGCTCAGTACGCGCACCGATAGTGTGCCTTGTGCGGGCGGTTTTAATGGTCGGGTCGTGGTTTATACGACGGGCGGTATTCCGCCGTTTAAATACAGTTGGACGGGACCGAACGGTTCTAATGGCAATGGGAATATTACAGATTCTTTAATCATCGGTGGGCGCGAAGCGGGTAATTATACGATTACGATTACCAATACTTTTGGGAGTGTATTAGGCATTGCGAGCGCGAAGGTCGGTGAACCTGCGGCTTCGCTGTATGCGACTTTGGGGACGACGAATATCCGTTGTTTTGGCGATTCGACGGGCGTGCTTAAAATTTTAACGACGGGTGGCGGAACAGCACCGTATCAATTTAGTTGGTCGAATTCCAATGATTCGGTAGGGGTTTCAATTAGCCATTTGCCCGACGGCAAATATAATGCGACGGTAACGGATGCACATCATTGTACTTATCCACTTTCGGGGACGATTGGGGTGCCGCAATTGGTAATCACGGGCAAAAGTAGTGATGATGCGGTTTGTGTTGGGGTGAATAATGGGGTTGCGCGGGTGACAGGGATTACGGGCGGAACGATTCCGAATGGCAAATATGATTTTCAATGGAGCAATAATGCGCCACAACATAGTGGTACGCAAGATTCGATTGTGAATTTGAGTCCCGGTAAATATGCGGTAACGGTTTCGGATAATAATGGTTGTACGGCTAAAGCAGCTTTTTCGGTGGGCTTGACACGTCAAGTGGCAGTTGCTGCGATTCAACAACCCGTGACTTGTGCGGGGCAGCAGAATGGGGCAATTCATGTGACGGCTTCTGCGAATGGGGGTTCGGAACGCACCCCTTATACGTTTGCATGGTCGGCAAATGCGGGTACGCCGATAACGAATTCGCCGACTTCGGTAGTGACACGTTTAGCGGGTGGGGTTTACACGTTGACGGCTAAAGATGCCGATGGCTGCCGTTTGGACACCGCGTTTGTGATAACGGCTCCCGATTCTATTAAAATTGATACGCAAGGCGTGCGCAATGAAACTTGTTTCTTCGGCGGAGATGGCTTTGCGCAAGTGCGGGTCACAGGCGGCAGACCGAATAAAGGCAATTATCGGTATGTGTGGAATCGGGGGGCGAATGATACTTTAAATAATTTATCGGGTTTGGTTGCGGGCAATTACACGGTAATGGTGACGGATTCCGTAGGCTGTACCGCGTCGAAAATCGTCTCCATTCGGATTCCGCCCAAACCGATTATTACACGGATAGATACCGTTCGTCCGAAATGTTATGGTTCGGCGAATGGGCGTTTGATTGCAGTGGCGACTCCTGCGGTCGGTGGCGGGGCGATTCGCAGTTACAAATGGAATACAGGTTTGATTAGCGATACGCTGTCGAATGTGGGCGGTGGGGTTTACAGCGTCCTGGTGACGGATGCGAATGGTTGTACGAAGGTCGATTCTCAACGATTGACAACGCCTGCGCGCCTTGAAATTGACACGATTCAAAAGCTGATATTGAATCCAACCTGTCCGAGCATTGAGGACGGACGCATTAACATTCCTGCAAAAGGCGGTACGGGCAAGCCTTACACTTATAAATCCGCTACTTCGCAAACGCAAACGGGTTCTGTTTTTGCGGGTTTGGGACAAGGGCATTATGTATTTACCATCAGCGACCAGAATAAATGTAGTATTTCGGATTCTTTCGATTTGAAAGACCCCGATTCTATCCGCGTTCGTTTTTCCAATCCGAAAGCGGTCAGCTGTTTTGGTGCGTGTAACAACGATAGAGGAGATGGCGCAATTACTGTAAAGGCTTCTGGTGGGGCTTCCCTAAATGGCAAATACGCTTTTCTATGGAAGTCTAACGAAAGTACGCCGAATGATATAACGGATACGAGCCGAGCGATTGCTTTATGTTCAGGAAAACAGTTTGTGATTATCACGGATGACCAAAAACGCTGTTCTTTCAAATACTTCGTGGATATTCCGACACAGGATTCTTTCCGTTTTGATAGTTTGGTCATCACGCCGCCGACTTGTAACAGTTTAAAAAATGGCAGTGCTTCGATTAAAGTGACGGGTGCTACGCCGCCTTTCAAATATGCTTGGACGGGCAATCTCAGTAATACGAATGCGATTTCCAATGTTGGGGTTGGTAATTATACGTTGTTAGTAACAGACCGCAATCTATGTACGTTCAGCATCGGCTTGACGATTAATGAACCCGAACGGCTTAAAATCGATACGGTTCGGCGCATCACCAATAATATTACTTGTCATGGTTTAGCGGATGGACAAATTGGCGTACGGCGTACGGGCGGCAATGCAGGTCGAACCATCTTTACATGGTCCACGTTGAATGGATTGGATTCGATTGCATCGGATTTGAGTGCAGGTTCGTACAGGGTTACTGCAACGGATCTTAAAGGTTGTCGGGATTCAATGATTTATAAGGTAACGCAGCCCGATTCTATCTATTTTTTCATGCAAAAGCCCGCTTCGCCGCGTTGTAATTCAGAACCGACGCAGGTGAAAGTCGATACGGCTTATGGCGGTACGAGGAGATATGATTTTTTATTCTCCATTGATAATGGAGCCAGTCGTCCTGTGGGTTACTCGATACCGACCTTTGCAGGTTTGCACCATTTGAATATCATTGAAACCACGACGGGTTGTACGATTGATACGACCATTAATATCAGTGAACCGCCGCCAGTCCTCGTCGATTTTGACAGTTTGGTGAATAATCCGGGACAAGTGCATTTGAAAGTCGGTTTAGGCGATAGTTTGCGGTTGAATCCTCGGATTACGTCTATGTTGCCGATAGATTCCGTCGTTTGGACTCCGAAAACGTATTTGTCTTTTAAAGGAGACCCATTGCGTCCATTCGTCAAACCGTATGACGACATTACGTACCGATTAACGGTTTTTGATGCCAATGGTTGTGCGGGTTTTGATGAAGTCACCGTCGAGTTGGAACGGAATCGAAATGTTTTTGTGCCGAATGTCTTTTCGCCGAATGGGGATGATAAAAACGATTATTTCCTACCTTATACGGGTTTAGGCGTTGTGAAAGTCAATTATATGCGTGTTTTTGACCGTTGGGGCGAATTGCTGTACTCGTTGCAGAATCTACCCGCAGGACAAGATACCAATGTGGGTTGGGATGGCACGTTTAAAGGCAAAAAAGTAGATTCAGGCGTTTATGTGTATATTATGGAAGTCGTCTTTGAAGATGGGCAAGTATTGCTCTATCGGGGCGATGTCAACTTATTGAGATAATTGTACACCTAACAGGTTTTAAAACCTGTTAGGTGTGGGATTCGCGCTACACCTAACA
>JBDKKX010000058.1:0-15615 GCA_039795795.1 Bacteroidota bacterium
CCTCCGCGTTCCAATCGTATCGCAACCGAATCCTATTTTGTGATTTTTTCTTTTGAGACAGCTACTTTTATCCCTAATTCAATGATTATCAATCACTTATGCACCATGACAATTTTTATACTTCCGTCCACTCCCGCAAGGACAAGCATCATTGCGCCCTACTTTTGGGTCATTGCGCATAATCGTTTGCGGTCTTTGAATCGATTGCTGCGCATTGCGCTGTTGTTCTTCGCGTTCGCGTTGCAATTGTTCACGACGTTGTGCCGCACGAGCTGCCCGTTGCGCTTCCAATGCCGCTTGCCTTTCCGCTTCTTGAATCCGTTGATAATCAGACTGTTGCGCTTCCGCTTCGTGAATCGCATCGGGTGCTTCAATCAACAACATCCCTTTCGACAAATACGAAGTGACCCGCATATTCACTTTTTGAATCAACGTTTCAAACAAATTGTATGCTTCGACTTTGTAAATCACTAACGGATCTTTTTGCTCAAAACTCGCTCCTTGAACCGAATCTTTCAATTCATCCATGTTGCGCAAATGCTCTTTCCACTCGTCGTCGATAATCGCCAACGTCACCGCTTGCTCAATATCCCGAACAATCGAATGTCCATCCGACTCCACCGCTTTTTGCAATTCCGCAGCGATGTTCAACGCTCTTGCGCGCCCGTCCGAATACGGAATAGAAATTCTTTTATATCTATGTCCTTCATTTGCAAATACTTGCTGACAAATCGGCAATAACAATTCTTTTACTTTTTCAAATTTATGGTCATAAAATGCTTGGAATTGTTGTTGAAACTTGGTAATCACGCCATCCACCGAACTCGCATTGAATTCTTCCTCCGTAATTTCGGGATTCATCCCCAAATATTCCCAAGAAGACATTAAAAAATCATTGTATTTGCCATTCATTTTAGCATCCGCAGCAATCATTTCCGTCATCGTGCTGAACATTTGGTTCAAATCTATCGACAATCGCTCCCCAGAAAGGGCATTAAAACGCTTTTTATAAATCGCTGCCCGTTGAATATTCATTACATCATCGTATTCCAAAAGGCGTTTCCGAATCCCAAAATTGTTCTCTTCGACCTTTTTTTGCGCCCTTTCAATGGATTTCGTCACCATCGAATGCTGAATCATCTCGCCTTCGGTATGCCCCATCTTGTCCATCAACGACGCAATGCGCTCCGATTGGAACAATCGCATCAATTGATCCTCCAACGAAACAAAAAATTGCGACGTTCCAGGGTCTCCTTGACGACCCGCACGACCGCGCAACTGCCGATCCACCCGCCGAGATTCATGCCGTTCCGTACCCACAATCGCCAAACCACCCGCTTCCTTCACGCCCACACCCAATTTAATATCCGTTCCCCGACCCGCCATATTCGTTGCAATCGTCACCGCACCCGCTTGACCCGCTTCTGCCACAATTTCCGCTTCGCGTTGATGCTGTTTTGCATTCAAAACATTGTGTTTAATTCCGCGCAATTGCAACATCCGACTCAATAATTGCGAAATCTCCACCGTCGTCGTACCCACCAAAACAGGACGACCTGCCGTACTTAATTTGGAAACTTCTTCAATTACCGCATTATATTTTTCACGCGCTGTTTTATAAACCAAATCTTCATCATCTTTCCGCGTAATTTTGCGATTTGTCGGAATCGTCACCACATCCAATTTGTAAATCTGCCACAATTCTTGCGCTTCCGTTTCCGCCGTACCCGTCATGCCCGCGAGCTTGTGGTACATTCGGAAATAATTTTGCAACGTAATCGTCGCATACGTCTGCGTAATATCGCCCACTTTAACATTTTCCTTCGCCTCCAACGCCTGATGAAGCCCATCCGAATACCGCCGACCTTCCATCATCCGCCCCGTTTGCTCATCCACAATCTTCACTTCGCCATCCATCACCACATATTCCTCGTCCTTTTCAAACAACGTATATGCTTTTAATAACTGATGTATCGAGTGCAAACGCTGCGATTTAATCGAAAAATCTTGTGCAATTTGCTCCTTTTTCGCCGATTTTTCTTCGACAGAAAGATTTGGGTCTGCATTAATTTCCATCATCCGCGTCGTGATGTCGGGCAGGATGAAAAAATCACGGTCGCCATGCCCTTTCGCCAAAAATTCCGCACCCCGTTCGGTCAATTCAACCCCTCTATTTTTTTCATCAATCGTAAACAACAACGGTTCATCCGCCACCCGCATATATTTAGATTGCTCCTGCATGTAATGATTTTCCGCTTTTTGCAACTCCACTTTCACGCCCTCTTCCCCCAAAAACTTAATCAACGGACGATATTTCGGCAAAGCCCGATGCGCCCGCAACAAAAGTAACCCTGCGGTGCCTTCATCCACCCCTTTTTTGCCGTCCGCAAACAATTTTTTCGCTTGAACCACAAAACTCGTCGCTAATTTTCGCTGTTCCGCCAACAATTTCTCGACTTCAGGTTTCAACGCCATATATTCCTGCTCCTCCTGCCCCACACTCAACGGACCCGAAATAATCAAAGGCGTTCGCGCATCATCAATCAACACCGAATCCACCTCATCCACCACCGCAAAATGATGTTTTCGCTGCACCAATTCATCCAAATCGTGCGACATATTATCCCGCAAATAGTCAAAACCAAACTCATTATTCGTCCCATAAATAATATCCGCCATATATGCTTTACGGCGCGCCTCCGTATTCGGCTGATAACGGTCGATACAATCCACTTTCAACAACAAAAATTCATATAACGGCGCATTCCATTCCGCATCCCGTCGCGCCAAATAATCATTCACCGTCACAATATGCACACCGTCCCCTGACAAACCATTCAAATAAGAAGGCAACGTCGAAACCAACGTTTTCCCTTCCCCCGTCGCCATTTCCGCGATTTTGCCATCGTGCAACGCCATGCCACCGACCAATTGCACATCATAATGAATCATATTCCAAGTCACATTGCCACCCGCAGCCGTCCACGAATTGCTCCAAATCGCACTATCGCCCTCCAATTGCACATATTTTTTGCCCTGCGCCGCCAAATCACGGTCATGATCCGTTGCCGTGACAATCAATTGCTTATTTTGAGTCAATCGGCGCGCCGTTTCCTTCACCACCGCAAACGCTTCAGGCAACAAAACCCGCAAAATATCTTCTAAATGCTTATCACGCTCCTTTTTGAGCGTATCGACCTGCTTAAAAAGCACATCTTTTTGCACAAAATCCTCCGTCGTCGTCGCTTGCTCATTGACGTTGCGAATATCTTGGTCAATCCCGTCGAGATGTTCGCGGATGCGCTGCCGAAAATCCAACGTTTTGCCCCGCAGCGCGTCATCAGAAATCGATTGATATTCTTGATAAAAACGATTAATGTCCTTGACAATCGGCAGATATGTTTTCAAATCCCGGTCTTGTTTCGACCCGCCGAACAATTTTCTTAAAAAATTCAACATGGTAATTTCAGATAGATGATGAAGCGTTTATAAATGCAATGGATTGATTTACAAACTTTTATTTATATTTAAAAACATCGTTTTTCTAAGATGCGTTTGAATTAGGATTAAATGAGATTTTTGTGGGATTAAATGGGATTGATTTTTAGAATTTTTAGGATAATCCCAAAAATTCTAAAAATCAATTCCATTTAATCCCACAAAATCTTATTTGGGATTAAATGGGGATTGATTTTTAGAATTTTTAGGATAATCCCAAAAATTCTAAAAATCAATCCCATTTAATCCCACAAAAATCTTATTTGGGATTAAATGGGATTGATTTTTAGAATTTTTGGAATAATCCTAAAAATTCTAAAAATCAATCCCATTTAATCCCACAAAAATCTCATTTAATCCCAATTCAAAGGGTGACGCGCCGCAAATATACGCTATATTTGCACCAAAACGCCAAAAAGTTAGTTTAACAAATTTCTTTCCAACGCCTAATTCATAGACAAAATGTCAGTTAAGCATTTCAAATATATGACAATTTCGGTCATTTCAATTCTTTTGTTCCACCATTGCGGACCCTCCAAACGAGATATTCGGAATTTTTATTTTCCATTAGCCGCGCTACAACAACCTTTTATATATGAATATCGTTCTAAAAACAACGATAGTTTACCGCCGTTCTACTGCCAAATGCAGACGACACAACAAGGCGACAGTTTATTCCTCACCACAACTACTTACGGCGCAGCTTTTGAAACGTTGCAATTCGACCGCGAACTGCAAACGCCTTATGGCATGTTATTAAAAGAATTATTCCAATACGTACCCGATAAAACAGGTAAACGCATTCAAAATCCAACCAAAATCCATTCAGGTAACGCTTTTCCGTACCAAATCACCGATTCCAAAGGCATTTTTGTCTATAACATCTCGTGGAAAAGCGCGGTGGATACCACACAATATAATATCATTCGCAATCGGCGATTCGGCGGCGACACGACATGGACATTTCAAGGCAAAACCTATCCTGCCATCTGGTTTCACTTGCGCGAAGTTCGAGAACGAGATAACAATGGTCGCACGTCCGTTGAATTTCAAGGAAAAGAAGTTTTTGCGAAAGAGATTGGATTGGTGTATGTGCGTCGGGCGGCGGCGGGCTATTTAATTGAGTATGAATTGAAAGATAAACGGATTTTTTTAGCCGCTTCAAACTAATTTTTTTTTTGAATTCCATTTCAAAACCTTATTTTTGCATAAAAATCACCCAAAATAATGACTAAAAAGCATCAAACCGTCGCAGAACAAATCGCGGCAGAAAAACAAATCCTTCATTTGCAGAAAATGACGGATTATCGAATGAGAGATTATACGATTGAAGAATTAGTCGATGGCTACAAAATAGGGCGCACTTCGGACACCAATCTTTTGTATATCCCCCAAGAACATCGGCGGTTTTTTTGGGACGAAAAGCGGCAATCGGGGTTTATTGAAAGTTTATTGATAGGATTACCTGTTTTGCCGATTTTTGCACTGGAAACGAAAGCAGGCCGTTTAGCGGTGCTGGATGGCATGCAACGGTTAACGACATTGGAACGATTTTTAGACAATCAATTGATTTTGAATCAATTAAATCAATTGACTTTATTGAATGGTTTCCAATTTCAAGACTTACCGTTGTCGCGTCAACGTCGATTTAAAACCCGAGAAATTCGTTTAGTTGCATTAACTGAAAAAGCAGATACCGCCGTGCGACAAGAAATCCTAAAACGGATGGGATTATGACCGAAGTGCTTTTGCTCTTCGAGGAGCGTCGTCATGAAATTGAACTTTACTTTGGTTTGTTAGAAGATATTGCAGAACGAGATGCTCAAATTATTTTCCGAGATCATCGAATCCAATCCATAGAGTTAGATTTGCAACATATTCTTTTGTCGAATGCGTTTTTATTGTTGTATAATTTGGTAGAATCTACGATTTCAGGTGCGATTGAAGCCATTTATAAGGAGATGTTGGAAAATGAGGTGACTTTTGATGATATTCAACCCACGATTCAATTAGAAATTGTGGATAATATTCGCAAAAATGTCAATAGTAAGAAATTTGTAGAGTCTATTCACGAATTAATGACCGATATTGTGGAGCATCATCCCAAATCTACCGATTTGTTTTCGGGCAACATTGACCAAGAGGAAATTAAGAAAATCGCACAAAAATATGGTTTTTCTGCGCATACGGACGCTCGTAAAACGCAGAATGGCGAACCTTTAAGAACCATTAAAAAACGCCGAAATGAATTAGCGCATGGTTTCAAATCGTTTAAAGATTGCGGAAAAGCGAAAACTTTTCAAGAAATGCGTCAAATTAAAGAGCAGTCTTTACTTTATGTGGAGCAGATTTTACGGAATATAGCCGATTTCTTGGAGCAGAAACGTTATTTGAAAAAAAAATAATAAGCGCAGTTACAATTGTGTAACCCTTTAGCTGCTTCAAACTAAATTTTTTTTTTAAATCCTGTTTAAAACCTTATCTTTGTACAAAAATAAATAAAATGAGTGCAGAAGTATTCAATTCAGATATGTTTAAACAATATATGCTCTCGCTTTTGCAAGAGGATATAGCTTTTCGGGAAAGCGTCAAAGTCCTTTTAGCGCAAGAACGTCATTTTTCAGTTATGAAGAAAACTAAAAAATTAACGCCGCGTCAAAAAATCGCATTCGCTAAAAAACATGCCCTCCGCATGGAAACAATTCTCGCGCTCCAAGAGCTTTTCAAAGACGCACCACCTGCTGAGGTGATGATTCAAGCCATTCAAAAATAATTTTTTATGATATATGTTTTAGATACAAATATTTTGATTCACCTCATTCGGAATACAACAACGGAATGCTCTGAACATTTTGCAAAAACCGTTTATCTTTGCAACCAAATATAAATCCATTAAAGTATGACTATACCTGCTTTGCGTTGGCGTTTTGATGTGCATGCCTTTCGGCTTTTGGGACGCGATTTGATTACCGACCGCGTTACTGCCCTTTTTGAATTGGTGAAAAATGCTTACGACGCGGATGCAACCGAAGTATGTATTGAGTTTTCTAACGTCAAAACCCTTTCGGAAAGCTCAAAAATCATTATTCGAGACAATGGAGAAGGGATGTCTTTAGAAGACCTGCAAAATAAATGGATGGTGGTCGGCACAAATAGTAAACGAACGCGCACGCATTCTTTAAAATTCAATCGCCGCTTGTCGGGGGATAAAGGGATTGGACGATTTGCAGTAGATAAATTGGGCGGATATTTGAAACTGCGCACCAAAAAAGAAAACGAACCCGAATTTGCTGTAACGATTGATTGGAATGCTTACGAAAATGCCGCAGCTCAAAAAAAAGTGAATGATGCCATGATTTTGTTTACTGAAATGGACAATCCTATCTCTTTCGATGAAAAAAACATCGAAAATCATGGAACCATTTTAGAAATTTCTAATTTACACGAGCTATGGTCGGATAAGGATTTACAAAGGTTAGAATTGGAACTCTCCAAAATGGTTTCTCCCTTTCGTCGAAGTGACCCTTTTGAAATTATTTTGCAGGCAACGGAAATGAAAGGATTGGAAATGCCGAAATCGGTGCAAAAAAATACCGTAGATTATTATGCTCATTCTTTTTTTTTAGATTATGATTTGCAAAATCATACTCAATCCGTTTTGCATTTTGACGCAAAAGCGGGAGCTCTTGTCGTTAAAAAACAACCTTTAATAAACGTTTTTGGTCCCATAAAAGTACATTTGTATTATTTTGATGACAATGCCCGAAAAAAATTTAATAACGCTTTTAATAAATTCGGGATTTATATAGATGGTTTCAAAATGTATCGAGATGGGGTGCTGACTACGCCTTTTGCGCAAGCGGAAACACAACCGCATCGGCAGAAAGATGTGCTGGATATCAATAAAAGGCTTCGGCGAGATGCTTTTGATGGGGTCAGCAGCCGAGAACTGATAGGATTCATAGATATTACAAAAGATGGGAATCCTCAAATCTTAGAGGCAACGAACCGACAAGATTTTATTCAAAACGAGGCGTATAAAGGATTAAAGCATTTTTTAATGAATCAATTGAAAGAAATTGAAAAATATAAAAAATACAAAAGAGAAACGGAAATTGAAAATGTAACGGACAAATTAAGCAAAGCAGAAGCAGAAGTCTACTTGTTTTTTTCAGAGATAGATACTTTAGTCGTAAATAAACAACTTTCGGCAGAACTTGCGAAACCACTCAAACAACAAGCCTTAAAAGCAGGTCGAGCGATTAAAGCAGGTCGAAAACAAGCAGAACGGGTTAAAAAAGAGGCGATTCGCCGCGAAAATATCTATATTAGTTTGATGTCTATTCAGGATTATGCTGCAAACGTCGCACATGCTGTGAGAACAACTTTAAGTGGTATTAAAGATTATGCTTATTTTTTTAAGAATCACTTTCCGAATCCCGATTATAATAAATTATTTTTAGAATATGCCATTGCGATTTATACTGAAATGCTTAAATTGGAAAAAGCGATTGATTTCATGTTGAGTTACGCTCAGTCGAACAACGCGCCTGAAGATTTTAATTTAAAACAGTTGATAATAGACTTATTATCCAACTTTTACAAATTAAGATTTGATAAAGAACAGATTAAAGTTCAAATTGAAATCCAAGAGGATATTCCCATTAATGCGAATAAAAAATTTATAGAAGATATTTTTCAAAACTTGATTAGTAATTCTATGAAGGCTTTACAGGGAACGCCACAAAAAATCATTAAATGTTCGGGTTATATAGAAAAAGGACAATTTATTTGTTATTTTTCGGATAATGGTTCGGGCATTAAAGAAGAAGATAAAGAAGATATATTTGATTTATATTTTACCACAACCGAAGAGCAAGGCGGAGCAGGATTAGGACTTTATATCGTGCGCACGCGCTTGGAAGCCTTAAAAGGTTCTATTGATTTAGTCGAAAGCGAATTTGCGCCGTTCGGCGTGACATTTAAAATTACCTTACCCTTTAATCAAAAATAATGGATCCAAATTTTTTATTTATTATTATAGATGATAATTTAAGAGCAAATCGCCCTTTAGTCCAAGAGGCGAAACAAAAATATGGTACACCCAATGTCAAATTGTTTAATAAAAAAAGAGACGCAGACGGCACGCCCAAACAAGGAAAAGAGTATATTTTGACGAATTTAGGCAAAAAAATGGTGGTACTGCTGGATATGGACTTGGGCAGCGGGTTAAATGGGTTTGATATTTTAGAAGAAATTCGGCGGAAATCGGCTTTAGTGTTTTTTATTTTCACGACGGGGCAGATGGAAAAAATAAGCATAGAGCAGTGGACGGATTTAGTCAATAAAGAAGCTATCTTCTTTGTTTCTAATACAGCAGATAGTGCAGCGAAATTAAATTTTGTAGATAAAGCATTGCACCAAATAGAAACACGTATAGATTGTGTTTTAGAACATTGGTTGACTGAATTGGACGAGGAGGACCGGAGTAAACCGATTTATGCCAGTCGAAAGGGGCAACAATGGACTTTTAATGATATTCTGCGCGAAATTCGGGAAAAAACGGATGAAGGAATTCAGATTGAAAAAAACATTATTTCATTAACTTTAGACCTTATTACTCGTGGAAAACGCACTATCAACGCTTAAAATAATGATTGTTTGTGACGACCAAGATGCCATTTTAGGAGATTATTTCAAGGCTTGTAAAGAGGATATTGAAGGTTTTTTTACCGAACAAAAAAAAAATGGTTTTCCATTGGAAATTGTGGAAATTATATATAGTAATAACTGTCATGCAGCTTATATAGATCAACAGTTAACGGCATATCAAAATCAACATTTAATTATGATTGCCTACAGCCATGGATTGCCTCACGCATTGCGCTGTAAAGGAACGAATTATATAGATTCATATAATATTTATTTGCTATTCAATGCCTGTTTTTATACCAATGCTTGTTCGGTTGGTGCAACGTTAGGAAAGCAATTTGAAGGAAAACAAGGTGCTTTTATTGGGTTTAGTAAAGAAGTGGTTGCTTTCCAAAAAGCAAGTGGGATGATGAAAGCGTCTATTGATTGCGATAATTGTGGTTTAAAGTATATTTTTTGTAACCCTACTGCTTCTATTCAAGAAACGTATCGCACAATGAAAGCATTTTATAACCAAATCATAGATAAATATACGGATATATATGATCCGATTACTATTGGGCAATTGCTAAACACGAGAGATGCGCTTAAAATATATGGGAATAGAGATTTTACTTTGCAAAATTATCTCAGTAAGGAATGGTAAATGATTTCAGTACGGGACAAAAAATACTTTTCATCACAGATTGAACAGATTCAACGAGATTTTCACAGCTTTTTTTGGATTTTCAATGCTTAAAATCCAAAAAAAGCTGCGAAAATTTGCGAAGTAATCCGCGAAATCTGCGGGAAAATCGTTGCTTCCTAATAAAAAAGTGCATTCCTCGAACAGATTTTTTACTTTTCTGCCACCCGAATTTGCAAAAAAGTATCATACAATTGCGATTTCATCAAACTATCGGAATCCCTGTCATCAAAAAATTCAGATTTAATCGTCTGATTGCGCCCTGTCCGCACGTCGTACAACACGGCATAGTGCATCATATCATGTCGCGCCGCAAAAATCGTCGCAGGATTATCGCGCAAACTGACCGTACCTATCCATAAAAAATAATCTGTCCCATATTTTTGCGCAATGGAATCAATCCTATTTTGTTGCGCGCCCGGCGTAAGCGACAAACCCGAAAGTTTATTTTGCTCCGTGAAATACTCATTCAAAAAACGAATATCATTAAAAACATCAATTTGAGCATCCTTCAAATGCGTTACGTCTAAAATGACCGTTTGCAAATTTGCCGCTTTTGCCGTTTTTTCAATCAAAGCACGTTGATGCGCTTGTCCTGCTTCGGTGGCAATATATTGAACAGCCGTTTCTTTGCGAGCATCCAATTTCAAATAGAAAGGATTGACAATCACTACTTTATGAATGCCTAATTTTAATCCATGTTTTTTCGTCTCCGCTAAATATTTGGCATATTCTCTTTTGCCCGCCCTGCTTTCATAATAATTTGCACGCTTTTCCCGCGCTTTATACGCCGCTTGCCCTTTGGCAAAAGCGGTTGTAAACGCAGAATCTTTCAAAAATTCGGCAAATGCATATTCATTGCTATGGGTCGAAGTGTCTTTCGTCACCTTGATTTTATCCTTTTTCGACTCTTTTACGCTATCTTTTGGAACGACGACCACCGTTTTAACCCCCAAATTAGGCGTTCTAAAAGCATTCAACGATTTAAAATGCCGACTCGTTTCTGCTAACAAATCATGGGTTATCGTCGTCACTTCTGGGTCAGATGGATATTTTTGATGCAAAAACCAAGCATACCGCGTCGCCAAAAGCGTCAATTCTTTGGCTTTTAGCTTTTCTGCCAAATAATGTACGGCTTGCGAATGTCCTTCCACCCTTCGATAATGGCTTTCATAGGTATAATCGTCTTGATTTTTGTACTTTGTATGTTGGTACAATGCCTTTGCCATACATTTTTGCAAATATTGACTTTCTGGATGCTGCTTCAAAAGCAAAAAAGTCGTATAAATGGATTTTGCAATTTGCTTATTTTGCAAATAAATCATCGGCAATTCATACCGCGCCATTTGACGAACCATTTTAAAAGTGGCTTCCGAAACCAAATAATCGTTTTTGTCTAATGTATCCGTCACCGTTTTCAAGGCGGTTTTCAATTGTTCGCGGCGCACGGGAATACTTGGATGCGTACTGCGTTCTTCTTCGGCTTCGTCCACTTCCTTATCTTCGGTGGTAATTGGAGTCGTTTTTGTTAAAATAGCATTTGAAGGCAATTTATAATCGCTTGATTCAAAAAGGTTTAAATCAAATAAAACATTGTCAAAAGGCAAGTAAGCATATTTCAAAACGTGATATACTTGCATCAATGACTTGGTGCTGTAATTGGTTTTCAAAAAACGTTCTGTGCCATCGCGGTCTGCTTCGGTTTCCAATTCTTTGGAATAACGACATTTCGTCAATAGTTTGGTATCGAAAGAAGCCTTGCGCATCACTTCATTGTTTTTGGAACTCTTGCCCAAACCTGCCGTCGTCAAATATAATTCAATACTATGTTCTTTTTTTACATGCGTTAGTTCGTGCGCCAAGATGAACGCCAATTGTGCTTCATTTTCGAGTTGCGCAAGCAGCCCAACCGTTACAAAAATATCGCCGCGCGGCGTTGCAAACGCATTGACCGCCGTAGAAAGCAACGTGTAAACATGCACTTGCATATTATCAATTGCCGTCAATTGAGCCGCCACTTGATTCAAATACACACTCGCTTCGTCGTTGAAAACGACTAAACCACTTTTCAACATGTCGTCCAAAACGAAATTATTTTCCAAAGCAAAAGCTGCCCGCGTCTTTTTCTCCTTTTTACTTTTGGCAAGGCGTTCAATTTGAGCAATTTCCGTTTTATACTTGACGGACGAAGCGATGATATAATCTTTTGGAATCGTCCCTTTCGCCATCAACGGTTGATAATTATTAAAATCTTGAGCAAGCGCAATTGTTGCCAAACCGCACAAAAAGATATTTAAAATAATATTTTTCATTTTCAAGAGTTTTAAATCATTGGTATTTACTTTAATAATCCAAATGTTATTTTGAATTGTAGCAAATCATAAAAGAAAAATTTTGAAATCATTGCTTTTCGGAATTCCTCTAAATTATAGGCTTTGTAATCAGTCGTATCAAAAATGTTCCCATTGTCATTGAGTTTGGATGAAAAAAGGCGGACTTGTGGCGAAGATACATTAATGCGCCAGCCATAACCAAGCACAAATTGGTCATTCAGGATATGATTATAAGTCACACTATAGCCCAATCCAAAGATGCTATACTTCGTATCAATAGAGCTAAAATACTGATTTTCAACGGGTTGACCATTTTCATAAAAATTATTATTACCATTAGCGAACGTGATATAAGCGTGAAAAGCCCTATGTTTACCCAAAGGTGAAAGATGTCCTCTCGCAGGACGGCTGCGGCTATATGCCAAATCAAGCGTGTAACCCGATAACGTATTAAAAGTATGATGCGTATCATAAAATCCATTTCTGAGAGGCGCGTAAAAAACGGTATTCATGCCCGTCCGAAAAGTATAAAAATGCGCTTGAACCAATGCACTCCGCGACAATACGTAGCCCACACCCAATCCATAACGACTGTGCAATCCGCTAATATTGCCCGTATTTGCCGAATTATCGGTTGTCGTCGGTGTGATGCGGGCGGGGAAGGCTTGTATTTCGGCATCGATGAGGAGGCGTTTGCCCATATATCCTGGGATTTGTGCCATCGCGCTTACACCAAACAAAAGTGTTAAAAAAAAAGTTTGAAATAATTTCATTCAAAAAAACATTTTTAACGTGGTTATAAAACGGGGGTTTTGAAAATTTAAACAAAAGCCATTATGGTTGTAGGATTCCCATAATGGCTTTATGTTTCGTCTTTTTATCTTATGCAAAGATAAAAAGATTTACAATATAATACGCTGGAATTGGGATTAAATGGGATTTTTTTGGGATTAAATAGGATTGATTTTGTAGGATTTATAGGATTTTAATCCTACCAATCCTACAAAATCAATCCGATTTAATCCTAAAAAAATCCCATTTAATCCCAATTCCAACGTATCACACAACGAAAAACGCCGCTTGAAACTTTCAAGCGGCGTTTTAAGCAAATAAAATTTTGTTATAGCGAAAAAATTATTCCACTTCTACGGTTCCCGAACCATTGATAGCAGTTTGCACATTGCGCGGTTTGCCCCGATAGCGAATCGTACCACTGCCACTAATCGTCGCATCCAAATCGCCCGACGGTTTACAAAAAATCTGTCCACTGCCACTAATCACTGCATTGACATCGCCCGCCGTCACCGAATTTGCCTCAATCGTGCCACTGCCCGAAAGCGTCAAATTCATAGTGCCCGCGCTGCCGCCAAGCATAAATCGACCCGAACCCGACATCGTAGCAGTAAACTGTTTCACTGCCAATTTCGGAAGCCGCACCGTTCCAGAACCTGCCACCGTCAAATTGAAAGATTCATTGATTAATTTATCATTTAAATCGGTGCTGCCACTGCCCGCCAAACTCAACGATTCATAGGAAGGTGCTGCAATCTTGATTTTCAATGTTTTATTATAATCGATTTTCACATCTTGGTCAAACCAAATATGTAAAACATGGTTTCTCACCTCTGTTTTGAGTGCTTTGGTCAAATTATCTTGTCCCGTCACTTCAAAACTGCACGCCCCAACAGTCAGAAAAATATCCGCATTCACTTCCGACGCAACGGCTGTAAAACCTTCCAATTTGCGCACCGCTTTATTGACAGGACCCGTACCGCGCAACGTCGGTTTCTCCCATTTTTCATATTTTTCTACGGCTTTCGGATTGTTTTGAGCGAAAGTACAACCTGTGAGCGTCCCGTAAACGCAACATACTAAAAAAAGAGTGCTTTTCATTCTTTTTGATTGTTTTTTTAATAATGGTTGATTGGTCTTGCTATAACGTAATGGATTCGTCAATATTATTTGTGTAGAGACAATTTAGAAGCAAAAAAGTTGCTGAAAACTGTAATTCATTTTTGGAACACATAGGTACATAGGACACATAGATTTTTGGAACACATAGGTTCATAGGATACATAGACCATTGATTATCAACACTCTATGTGTCCTATGAACCTATGTGTTCCAAAAATCTATGTGTCCTATGTACCTATGTGTTTCAAAAAAAACGAGTCACTTTTTTCCAAGTCGCAGCACTAACAAGCAAATAACGTTGAAAAGCAAAAAGCTTCGCTTAAAAAAAGTTAAAAAAAAAATAAAAAAAACGAGTCACTTTTTTCCAAGTCGCAGCACTAACAAGCATACAACTTTAAAGAAAATCAAAAGATTAAAAATCATTTGAAAACAATTTTTTTTAAACCCTATTTTCATAACCATTTAAAAAACAAGGCATTATAAAGTAATTTATCAATAGATGTAACATCTTATTGACCGCCTTTATCATGCCTTTTACAAACAAAATTATTTTTTATAACCATTTTAAATTTACAATTTATGAAACAAGTATCTAAATTTTTCAGCTTGGCATTCGCTGCCGCTATCGTTTTCTGCGCCGTTTCCTGCCAAAAAGAAGCAGTTGAGACCGCCGCTACCACCCAAGCAACGACTCAAAACACCAGTGCAAAAGTCGTTTATCTTGAAGACAAACAATTGGATTTAACCAAAAAAGAAGACGCAGAAACATTCGCTGCTTTTTTGAAAAGTGAACCGAATAAAGGTTCGATTGTAGAAGCCAAATCGGGCGAAAAAACAAATTTCTCCGAAGCGTCGGTTCGCTGGTTTAAAAACAAAGAGAATTTTCATAAATACGCGCTTAAAAACAAAACGATGACGCAGGCGCAAGTGAATAAAGAGGTCGAAATGGAAAAAAATCCGTCGGCGTTCAAAAATGGAGAAGGCAGTTCGCTTGAAACGCGGAGTGGATGGCAGAATTTTACCGCAAAATTTTATTATCATTGCAGTTATGGCGGTAATTATTTGCAACTCGGTTCGTCTTACGGATATTTGCCTAATTATACTTCCTACGTAGGTAATTATTGGAATGACCAAATTTCTTCTATGATTTTAGACAACTGGAATAATAATGCGGGTGTATATGTAACGCTTTATGAACATGCAAATTATGCAGGTTATTGGACACGAATCTATATGTATCCTCACTCTTTTATGTCTGACGCATGTTTCGTTGACGGCATCGATTACAAGAATGTATATGGTTCAACTTATATAAATGGTTATAATTACCAAAATTGGAACGATAGAATTTCAAGTATTTACATTAATAATTTTTAAATTGTTTAATAAGTTCGTTAAGAGATTGATAATCAATCTTTTAACGAACTTATTAAGTGCTTGGACAAATTAAAATGATATGAACTAAAATGATTTAAAATATTGATTATTAAATAGTTATAACTTGACGCAAGTTTGCAACTTGCGTCAAGTTGT
>JBDKKX010000059.1:0-15573 GCA_039795795.1 Bacteroidota bacterium
AATCGCCATGCCGACCAATCAAAAAGCTGCCGATATTATTCGAGAAGTCCGCGATATATTCACGGTTCACCTTGAACAAACAGGTTGTCGCAAAACGCCCGAACGCTATGCCATCCTCGAGGAAATTTATAGGCGCGATGACCATTTCGACGCGGAAGCCTTGTATATCCACATGAAAAATCAGAGTTATCGGGTCAGTCGAGCCACCGTTTACAACACGTTGGAGTTGCTCGTGCATTGTGATTTGGTCAAAAAGCATCAATTTGGGAAGAATCTCGCGCAATATGAAAAATCTTTTGGTTTCAAACAGCATGACCATGTGATTTGTACGCAATGCGGTACGGTAACTGAGTTTTGTGACCCGCGCATTCAAAATATCAAAACAATGATGGGAGAATTATTGAATTTTGAAATTACACATCATTCTTTAAACTTATATGGATTATGTCGGGCGTGTCAGAAGGAGCGTGAATATCATAGTCAGGGTGATTTTCTTTTAAACGAATAATGTAATTCGTTCTACTTTGGCACTTTGAAATAAAGAAAATCTGTAAAGAGAGCAAAAATAATTTTTTTGCAAAAAAAATTATTTTTGCTCTCTGAAGAGCCCCCGCGCCGCAGGGCGGGGGCTCTTCAGAGAGCAATGAATTTATTTTTTTTGCAAAAAAATAAATTCATTGCTCTCTTTTCGGACACAAATCATATTATACAAATTTTATTTTGTTATACCTTTATCATTTGTAAACCATTAATTATCAACTAAATATGAAAGTAGATGTATTGCTCGGTCTCCAATGGGGCGATGAGGGCAAAGGTAAGATTGTGGATTATCTCGCGCCGCGTTATGACATCGTGGCAAGGTTTCAAGGGGGACCGAATGCGGGACATACCTTGAAATTTGGTGGTAAAAAGTATGTCCTCCATACAATTCCATCGGGTATTTTTCGGGAAAATTTGATTAATGTCATTGGGAATGGCGTTGTGATTGACCCGATTACCGTCGAAAAAGAATTGCATTTATTGCAAGAAACAGGGGTTTCCTTTTTAAAAAGATTGTTTATTGCCAAAAAAGCACATTTAATTTTGCCGACGCACCGATTATTGGATGCAGCGAGTGAAGCGTTGAAAGGCAAAGAAAAGATTGGTTCGACATTGAAAGGCATCGGTCCGACTTATATGGATAAAACAGGGCGCAATGGTTTGCGGGTTGGAGATATTATGTTACCCAATTTTATGGATAAGTATAATCGTTTGAAAACCAAACATTTAGACTTATTGAAAATGTATCCAAGTGTACATCATTTTCCATTGGAAGCCGAAGAGACGAAATGGTTTGCCGCTTTAGAAGGATTGAAAAAGTTGCAATTAATTGATTGTGAATATTTTATAAATGATGCTTTGCGCGATGGCAAACGCGTTTTGGCGGAAGGGGCGCAAGGTTCGATGTTGGATGTGGATTTTGGCACGTATCCGTATGTGACTTCTTCTAATACGATTACAGCGGGCGTTTGTAGCGGTTTGGGGGTTGCGCCGACTTCGGTGGGCGAAGTGATTGGGATTACGAAAGCGTATTGTACGCGAGTGGGTTCGGGTCCGTTTCCGACGGAATTGAATGATAATATGGGGGAGTTTTTGCGTTCGGAAGGGGCGGAATTTGGTTCGACGACGGGTCGGGCGCGGCGTTGCGGCTGGATTGATTTGCCTCAATTGAAATATGCGGCGATGTTGAATGGTGTAACCCAAATTGGGGTGACTAAAATGGATGTTTTGAATTCGTTAGCAGGGATTCGTTTGGCGACACGCTATAAGTATCAAGGAGATACGCATACAGAATTACCGTATGATATAACGGAAATTCCTGTTGAACCAGTGTATGAAACGGTGAAAGGTTGGGAACAATCGTTGGAAGGCATCACGCATTTGGAGGATTTGCCGCCGCAAGCGATTGCTTTTTTGGATAAAGTATCGGGGTATTTGGGGATTCCTATCACGATTGTTTCGACGGGTCCAGAACGGGAAAAATTAATTACGCTCCCAAAGCATTTTGAAATTTTCTAATATTCGCACACCTAACAGGTTTTAAAAACCTGTTAGGTGTAACTGGGATATCACACCTAACAGGTTTTAAAAACCTGTTAGGTGTAACTGGGATATCACACCTAACAGGTTTTAAAACCTGTTAGGTGTAACTCATTCAAATTTTCATAACAAAATGGTAATCAATTCTTTATGGGTATAAAAAAACGGAGTGAGCCAATTCCGCTGACCGATAAACCTGTTCCTACAACCCAAAAAAGTCGCAAACAATGGACTAAAATCAAGGGTGAAAATTCTTGGACGATGTTTAAAGTGATTGCAGAATTTGTAGATGGGTTTGAAAAACTCAATTCTATCGGACCTTGCGTATCCATTTTCGGGTCGGCGCGTACGAAACCGGGCAGTCATTATTATGAATTGGCGGTCGAAATTGCGCGCAAAATGACGGAAGAAGGTTATGGAGTCATCACGGGTGGCGGTCCGGGCATCATGGAGGCGGGCAATAAAGGGGCGAAACTCAGTCATGGCGTTTCGGTCGGTTTAAATATTGAATTGCCTTTTGAACAACATCATAATCCATATATTGATGTGGACAAAAGCCTAGACCATCGATATTTTTTCATTCGCAAAGTGATGTTTGTGAAATATGCACAAGCATTTGTGGTTTTGCCGGGCGGTTTCGGGACGATGGACGAGCTTTTTGAAGTTTTGACCTTGATTCAAACCAAAAAAATTACAAAAGTCCCTGTGATTTTAGTGGGTACGACGTTTTGGACGGGTTTGAAAGACTGGTTTAGAAACATTATGTTTGAACAAGAACATAATATTAGTGAAGCAGACCTGGATTTATTGCCGATTACGGATGATGTGGAGGAAATTGCACGGATTATTGAGGCGTTTTATAGCGACCCGAATAATCCATATAATGTGTTGAAGCCAAATTACGAATTGTAGAGCGTTTGAATTAGGATTCAATAGGATTTTTTTGGGATTAAATGGGATTGATTTTTTGGGATTTGTAGGATTAGTAATGGAATTTTAATAACATCATCCACAAATTGCGTCAATTTGGAAAATTGACGCAATTTTTTAACACAATTTTTTAAAGAATAATAGGTGACATTATTAAAATTTCATTACTAATCTTACAAATCCAAAAAAATCAATCCCATTTAATCCCAAAAAAATCCCATTGAATCCTAATTCAAACGCCATGGCACAATCAATCGAAACTCAGGAATCGGAATTTTCAATTCCGCCCCATCTTTTGGTCTCACAAAGGTATAAAAACCATGCATTTTGCCCAAATCGCTCAACAAATGACACCAAGATTCATATCGATACTGCTTTCCCGACGGCACAATCGGCTGACAGCCGACAACGCCTTCTCCTGAAACTTGCCGCGTTTGCATCGGTGCCTGCGAATCATGGATAAACCAATGTCGATGCATCAATTGCACCGCATTCGGAGATTGATTTTCAATCGTGATTGCATACGTAAAAATGTATTGCCCCTTGTGCGGACAACTCAAATCCAATCGATAGCGATGTTTGACACTAATTTTAATACCGTTTGTGATTAAAGACTCCTCCATTTAGCGATGATTGTGGGTTATATAATCCTCCGTCGGAGTGATTGCTGCATTTAGGAACGGGTGCACAAGTTGCTCGGCTTGCACCAACGCGTCGGCTAATTTATCGTTAACAATCACACAATCAAATTTGTTGCAATAAGTCAACTCTTCTTTTGCGCGGGCGATGCGTTTTTTCAAACTTTCGGGCGTTTCGGTCTTCCTGCCTTTCAACCGTTCTATCAAAACGGCTTCCGAAGGCGGCTGTATGAACACCGCTAATGAACCCGATGGATATGCTTTTTTGATATTGGTCGCCCCTTTCACATCCACATCAAACACAATCGTTTTGCCCAATGCCCAAAGTCGTTCCATTTCCGCGTTCAACGTACCATAATATTGACCCGCATAAACTTCTTCATATTCTAAAAATTCATTATGCTTAATGCGTTGATTGAAATCGCTATCGCTTAAAAAATAGTAATCTTTACCATCGACTTCCTGCGGACGGCGTACTCGATTGGTCGCCGAAACCGAAAATGCTAAATCGTTAAAGGTGTGCAATAAATGCCGCACAATCGTTGTTTTGCCCGCGCCCGAAGGAGCCGTTACAATAATTAATTTTTTCATATCCAAAGTTGCCTTTTTTTGAATGGAGAAAAGTTTCGCGCCCATTAAACACAAAGGCGGCTTGAATGTTTTAAAAAAAATCCGATTTAATCCGACCACACTTTGCGTTTTACAATAGCCCTATCAACGCCGTCCAACCCGTTTGATGACTTGCACCGAGTCCTTTCCCTGTTTCGGCATCAAAATATTCGTAAAACAAGACAAGATTTTGAAAATCAATCTTTTGCGTATAAATCAAATTTTCTTTATGAATGGGTCTATATCCATTTTCCGTTTTTAAAAAAAGACTCCACAACCGTTGCGCAATGGCATCTGCCATTTGATTCAAAGTAAGCATTTGACCCGAACCTTTTGGGAATTCTACACGCATCGGCGCGCCAAAATAAGCATCATATCGTTTTAAAGCATCTATGACTAACGCATTAATGGGCATCTATATCGGTCCGCGCCAATTGGAATTGCCGCCAAATAAACCACTATCGCTTTCGCTCGGAATGTATTTCATCCCAAACCAAGTTTGATGCACTTGCACCGCGTAGCCAAATTGATGGATTTTGGAAACGGAACGCAATCCATATTGCGACAACATTTCACTGCTGTCACTCAAGATTTCCAATAAAGGCGATAGTCTATCGGGCGCGGATAAGGATAAAAACCAACCTTTTTTATCCGTCATCTCGGATAAAATAAGGCTTTCGTTGGATGGATTCTCTTCGTTGAAAAAGCGAAGCACTGCTTTTTTGAAGTTTGGTAATGCGTCTAAAACGTTTTTTTCCAACGGCAAAGCGGCTAATAAGGGCAAAATGCTAATCAATGAATGGACTTTTAAAGGAATTTCTGTTCCTTCGGGCAGCACCAACGTATCAAAAAATAAACCTGTTTCCGCATCGCGCAAAGCCTCCAAAGCAATCGTAATTCGTTCAAAATCAGTGAAGAATTGAATACAATATTTTTCATATTGGTTGTCTGTGGCGGCTAATTCAGTCGTGATGCGGAGCAAGAAAATCGCAAAAAATGCCATCCATGCGGTGCCATCTGCTTGTTCGAGTTGTCCGCCGTCGGGAATGCCCGAACTGCGGTCAAAAACAGAAATATTATCTAAACCCAGAAACCCGCCACTAAACAAATTATTTTTATTACTATCTTTTTGTTCGAGCCAATAATGGTAATAAGGCAACAACGCTTCAAAAACTTGTTTCAAAAACGGTATCGAAGGTTGTGTTCGATAGATTTTCCAAGCCGCCCAAGCCTGTATGGGCGGATTGGTGTCTCCAAATCGCCATTCATACGCGGGCAATTCGCCTGAAGGGGCGCGATAACGGTCGGAAAAAAGCAAAAGCAATTGATTTTGAGCAAAAACAGGGTCTATCGGCGCAATCGCCACTGCTTGAAATGCCAAATCCCAACCCGCAAACCAAGGATATTCCCATTTATCAGGCATTAAAATCACGTCGGCAGCTTTGAAGTGTTGCCAATCGGCATTTCGCCCCGCGTATCGGGCGGCAGGCGGCGGGGGCAAGCCTTTATCACCCCGAAGCCATTGCGCAACGTCGTATTCATAAAACTGTTTTGACCACAAAAGTCCTGCATAAGCCTGTCGGCAAATCGCAAAAGTATCAGCATCCGCCCCTTGTCGAATTTTCGCCGTATAAAATGCGTCGGCTTCTGCTTGACGTGTTTGAGCGATTGGGTCAAACGTCGTTTTAAAGTCAAAAGGTTGATTATCAATGGATAAACGCAATTTTAAAATCCTCGTTTCACCGCCTTGCAACTGCAATGGATAAACAGGAGCTGCTTTGGAACCTTCAATTTGATGTTGGAAAAGGTCATTTTGATGCAAAATCGCTTCGTGAAAAGCATCTTTTACAAAAGGCGTTGCGTTTGGAATGCCGAAAATCCGTTGTGTATTGGTTTCATTTTCCGTAAAAAGCACTTGATTCGGAAGCGTTTCCCAACTCAAAAGATATTTGCCTAAAGTCGAATGGGTTGCTTCAATGCCTTCAGGAATGCGCCGCAAACGCGCCTCTTTTTTGTCTTCCAAACCAAAATGCCAACGATTGCGCAACCATAAAGTCGGCAATATCCAAATCGGTGCCGCAACGTCGGCATGATTTGTCACTTTGATTTCGATTAAAATATCTTCTACATCGGCTTTAAAATAGGTGGTTTGAACGTCAAAATAACGATTTTGATTGAAAATACCTGTATCTAACAATTCAAATTCGGATTCAAGGCGGCTTCTATTGCGATTTTGGGTTAGAAGCGTTTGATATGGGAAAGCGGTTTGCGGATATTTGTACAACGTGCGCATGAGCGCGTGCGACGGTAGATTATCCAAATAATAATATAATTCTTTTACATCTTCGCCGTGATTGCCTTCGGCATTTGTGAGTCCGAAAAGGCGTTCTTTCAAAATGGCATCTTGCCCATTCCAAAGCGACAAGGCAAAACACAAACGCTGTCGCTCATCGCAAATCCCTGCTAAACCGTCTTCGCCCCAGCGATAGGTTCGGGAACGGGCATCGTCATGCGAAAAGTAATTCCAAGCATCGCCCTTGGCAGAATAGTCTTCCCGAACCGTTCCCCATTGTCGTTCGGCGAGATAATTGCCCCAAAGCGACCAATTTTTTGAATGATGATTGCGTTCTTCGAGCCGTTTTAGTTCTCCTGATAGCATGAAAATAATTTTAATGGATTATTCGTAAGGTTGTCGGGGTTTAAACCCCGACGACCTTTATATTTTTCAATTTACTGCTCTGAATAATTCCAAGTCAAGCCGCCATCTACATAATAAGTCGCGCCCGTCACGTATTTGGAATCCGCACTTGCCAAAAATGCAACGACTGCTGCCACATCTTCGGGTTCGCCCAAGCGATGTAACGAAATATTATTTTGCAACGCTTGCACCAATTCAGGTTTGGAAAGCATCAACGCATTAATCGGCGTTTTGATAGCCCCCGGCGCAACATTATTAACCCGAATGTCGAAAGGCGCGAGTTCAACTGCTAAATTGCGCATAACCATTTGCATCCCGCCTTTGCTCGCGCAATAAGGCGTGAAATTCGGCATCGGCAATTCTTCATGCACACTACTATTATTGATGACGACCCCGCCCTTTTTCACCTTCATCAAATATTGCGTAAACGCTTGCGTGCAAAAAAACATGCCTTTCAAATTGACATCCATCACTAAATCGTAATGATTTTCCGTCACTTCCCAGAACGGTGCATGGATTTCAATGCCCGCGTTATTAACCAAAATATCCAAACCGCCCATCACTTCTACGGCACGAGGAATCATGGCTTGTACTTGATCGACTTTGCTCACATCGGTAATAATAAAAGTGGATTTACAACCCGTCGCAGCCAATTGACGCATGGTTTCTTTGGAATTATCGCTTTCGCGAAGGTCGTTGACGACAATATTCGCCCCTTCTTGCGCTAATCGAACAGCAATTGCCCGTCCGATGCCTTGTCCTGCACCTGTGACGAGTGCGACTTTCCCTTTTAATCTTTTCATAAGATGTTTGTTTTTTGAAAAATGAGGGGACAGTTGAATTGGGATTAAATAGGATTTTTTTGGGATTAAATGGGATTGATTTTTTGGGATTTTTAGGATTCATAAAATCCCAAAAATCCCAAAAAATCAATCCCATTTAATCCCAAAAAAAATCCCATTTAATCCGAATTCCAACGTCCCAATTGGTTTTGTATGTAACAGTTGAACAAATAGGTGTGCGCAAAGGTAAAATAACTAACGTAAAAAGGGCGCAAATTTGTATTTTTATAAAAATCTACGCCCTTTAAACACAATTCATTCACCAATGACCGTGCGAAAATTACTGTTTTAGCAATAATTGTGCTTCTGGATAATGATGCTGAAGCGGCGCGATTTGACTTAAATATTTTTTCATTTGCGTCGAATCCCCTGCAAGTCCGTGCGCTAAACCGAGCCACCAACGAATTTCTTCTTTTGTATCTGCTTCAGCGTACAATTTTTCCAATAAGGCGATACTTTTGGCATAATTGCCCGTTTGCAAATAGCAATAAGCGAAAAGCAGTTGTATATCGGAATCCGGCGAAGCGATTTTTGCACCGAATTCAATACAATCTGCATATTTTTTCGCGGTATAGGCGGTTTTAAAACTTTGGAGCGGGTCTTCTTTGGGTTGTTCGTGCACGCCTAACAGGGTGCTACTCGGCGAAGTGGGCGCGGATAACTGTTCAAAAATGGATTTAGGCGTGACTTGCGCGTAAATCACGCTGGGCAAGGGCGCGGGCGGCGCGACGGTTCGATGGAAATACGCCCAAATAGAGATACCTAACAGCACACTTGCGCCAACGCCTATCCAAATATTCCGCCTAAATCGAACGATTTTAGCTTCTTTTTGCACCAAATCTTTAAAATATTGGCGTTGCTGCCGTTTTAAGGTGAGCGCGACAAATTCATCGGCTTGTGCTTCTGATAACAGATGCTCCTCATATAAATCAGACAAAGTTTTTTTTACCATGAGCATTTTAATTTAAATCATAAATAAATGATAATCAATTTATTACAATGCGTTTTGAAAATATTTTTTTAATAAATTGGGATTCGATTGTGTCACTTTACTGCCTAAAAAGGCAGATTGAAATTTTAATTTACATTTTTTGAGCCGCGCTTGGAATGCGTCGCGGGAGATGTTTAAGCCTAATAATTCTAAAGTTTCTCGTTCTGATTTTTGTTCCACAAGGTAAATTTGTAATAATTGTCGGCATTCTGTACCCATTTGTTGCAGGACGAATTGGACGCGTTGTGCGGCTTCGTTGAGTTGGATTTGCAAATCCTGCTCGTTGAAATCCTCGTAACCTTCGTTTTCCTGTTGGATTTGCTCCAAATAAGCTTGTTCTCGTTTCGTAAGCCGCGATTGTTTGTTCAGTTCGGTCATGCAAAAACGTTGTATAATCGTGGTCAAAAGCGCGTAAGTGAATTGTTCATACGACATGGTTTTGATTTTTTGATACCAATACGTGATACAATCTGCGGTTAAATCTTCTAAAAAATCGGTGGACTTGCCTTGTACAACCGTTCGAACGCGGTTTGTAAAAAATTGTCCAAGCCGTTGTTGAATAAACATTTTTTCAAATAAAACATGGTTGTCTTGTTGGAGACCCGTTTTCATTTCCTCGAATTGAAGCAGCGTCAAACCAAAATAGTTTTTCAAAGATTGCCGTTCTTGGAATAGCGTAATGGGTTGTTGAAACACTTTCATTATTGTAATTAACGATGGATTGTGAAGAATGTGTGGGTTTTTTGCGACCCAAGTTGATTTAAAATTGTAAGATACCTCAAATATAGATATATTTTTTTTAGAATTGAATAAATCCCTATATTTATGTCGAATATTAAACCTTTTATAAATGAGGTTGGTTCAACAATCGTTTCCATTTTGGAAAAATGAAGGATTCATTATTTATAAAAAACTCACAAGCCATTTTACGCATTGAAGATTCAATCCATGAAAAAGACAGTCTTTTTTAAGACGCTTTTATGCCTTTTGGGGCTCACCTTTCTAAGCGTTTTCACACCACTTTGCGCGCAACGCCCCTTTCCCACAGGATTACCCGCTTGTTTGGAAGATGATTTTAGACAATTGGAAATGTTATACGATTCAACCAATGGGAATCGTTGGCGCGACCATACCAACTGGTTTACGGCGAACATGGGCAGTTGGTATGGAGTCACTTTGTCTGCGGATAATTGCAGTGTCAAACAATTGCAGTTGAATGGAGACAGTTTAAAAGGGACGATTCCCAATTTTAATTTGCCCAATTTGCAATACCTTTATTTATATGATAATCAATTGACTGGCACGATTCCCAATTTTAATTTGCCCAATTTGCACTCTCTTTATTTGCAAAATAACCAATTGACAGGGACGATTCCGAATTTTAATTTGCCGAAGTTGAGCTTATTTCATATAGACAATAATTTATTAACAGGGACGATTCCGAATTTTAATTTACCGAATTTGTATGAACTTCAGCTGGATCACAATCAATTAACGGGCTCGATTCCGAATTTTAATTTGCCGAAGTTGGTGCGCCTTCGCCTTGAAGACAATCAATTGAGTCGTATTCCGAATTTTAATTTGCCGAATTTGCTTGAATTACATTTAGCGAACAATCGTTTGACGGATACAATTCCGAATTTTAATATGCCTATTTTACAACGACTGATATTGTCGAATAATCGATTGACGGGCAAGATTCCCAATTTTAATATGCCTTTGTTAGAGTTGCTTAGTGCAAGCGATAATCAATTAACGGGTTCGATTCCGAATTTCAATATGCCCCGTTTAATCATGATTTCGCTTTCTAAAAATCAATTGACAGGTGCGATTCCGAATTTTAACGCGCCCAATATAGATTACCTTTATTTATATGATAATCAATTGACAGGAACGATTCCGAATTTTAATATGCCCAAATTGCAACACCTATATTTATATAATAATCAATTGACTGGCACGATTCCCAATTTTAATTTCCCAATGATGTGGAGTCTTGCGCTGTATAACAATCAATTAACGGGCACCATTCCTAATTTTAATGCTGATGCTTTACAATATCTTAGAATAGAACACAATCAATTGAATGGGCGTATCCCCAATTTTAAGTTGCCTAAATTAAAATATCTTACGCTTCATTACAATCAATTGTCTGGGTGTATTCCAGATAGTTTGCGGTTTCAATGCCCGTTGATAGGCGCGTTGTTTGGCAGCATTTCTAATAATCCTGGTTTGACCAATCAAGATTGGGCGAGCTATTGGAATAATGGTACGGGTGCGTGTGTGCCGCAATCGACCTTCAATGGGGGGAAAATCACTGCGACGCTTTGCGGAGACCGTGTTTATCGACTCCCAAGTGGGTGGACGGTCTATGCCGCAGGCACTTATTCGGACACGATTCGCCATTATAATGATATGGTGGCGGATAGTGCCTATCAAGTGCAAATAAATATAGATACGACTTGCCATTGTCAAGATAGTATTGCGTTAGCGTCGTTTTACCATAGTTCGGGCGGTTATCCCAATTATTGGGATTTGCAGCAGCCGATGAATACTTGGGCGGGTTTAAGTTTGAATGCACAAGGTTGTGTCATTGCTTGGTGGGATGCGCATTCGGATACGAGCATTTGTACGCAATTGAATCAAAATTATCTTTTATATGGGGATTTTGGGGTTTTCAACGCTTTGCAATTGCCAAATCGTTGGTCTAAAAATGGGGTCGTCAAGGCAGATACAACGTTTTTATTTTTGAAGGCTTTCCAACCCGTAGATACAGGGCGTTATACGGTGCGGATGTTGGTGGAAGGTCAATTTTCGATGTTGCCGTCTTTGCAATATGCGGAAAGTCGGGCGACGCGCTTGAAGATTTGCTGTCCACCCAACAATCTTCCAGATTGTATCGCATCGGATACCAAAGATTTTGCGGCGCAGCCATGGATTAAAATTTATCCGAATCCGTCTCAAGCGATTTTCCATTTGGAAGCTGCTGAAAAATTGGGCATGGTACGGCTTTATAACGGGGTTGGACAATGGGTTAAAAGTTGGCAAACAACGGAATATCAATTCGATATAGATTTAACAGGAGCTGCTTCTGGGATTTATCTGCTTCAAGTGGGGGAAAGGGCGTATAAAATTTTAAAACAGTAATTCAATCTCGGATTGCTTTTGTAATTTTGAGACTCAATATGGTTACAAAACCTTTTTGCATGAAAATTAAATGCTTTTTCTTGATTTTATGGAGTTTGTTCGTTCGACAAGCGGGCGCGCAAGTGGCTCCATTGGACAGCAATCGATTGGTGATTTGTTATCCTGCGGGGATTGTGCCCGAACGATTGGCAATATTTAAGTCTTTGCAACAGACTTATGGCGTTGTGATGGACGATTCGCTGCCGCGTTTGCGGATGCAGCGTTGGCGATTCGTGTCCGACGCGGTGCGGGATAGTTTCGTCCGCAAAGTGTGGGGTCGTGCTGCTGCGTTGACGGAACGCGGTACAGTCCTTTTGCCTTCGGAGGAGAAAAAACCGCGTTCGCGGATTTCGTCCGATTCGTTAAAATTGCTTCGGTCTGCGACGTATTGGCGCGATACTTTTTTGCACAGTTGCCCGAATCAAGCGGGCAGAACGCCGATTAAAGTCAGTGTGATTGATTGTGGCATGTCTTCCACGACGCAAGACAGTTTATTGAAGCGGTATTGCGATTTGGGAAAGGGCAGGAATTTTACATCGGAATCAAGTTGGAATGATACGGAAGAAAACCTGCATGGCACGCGGGTTGCCAGCGTCATTGCTCAAATTTACGACCGATTGGGCATGTCTATGCAATCTAAAATATTGATATTCAAGGCATTCAATGGGAGTGGCGAAGGAGATTTATGGAATATTTTGCAAGCGATAGATGCGAGTATTGAGCAGCAAGTTCAAATTGTGAATTTATCGTTTAATTATCAGGCAGATTTGCCCCCAGATGGCGGCATCGTGCGGGCAAAATTGGTTTTGGAGGAGGCGATTAATACGGCTAAAAATTATAATATTTTATTCGTGACGGCGGCGGGCAATGATGGGGCAAATACGGATTTGGTACCGACGAAAGGTTATTTTTCTACGAATTTCGATTGTGAAAATTTGCTGAAAGTGACGAGTGATTCGATGGGCATTCCGACGAGTTTTGGCAATTACGGCATTCGCAGTGTGGATATTGCCGCGCCAGGGATTGTGAAAGGGGTTGGTTTTAAGGATAGTTTAGTGGTTAGCGTCGGTACTTCGTTTGCTGCCCCAGTTGTGACGGCGATTTTAGCGGTGGAGGGTTCTAAAATGAATGTTTTTGATTGGCGGTTGGCGAAAGCGGCAATTTTACGGCGGACGCAGATGCGTCCTGCTTGGGTGACGAAGTTGAAATCCACAGGTGGGGTATTGCGACCGATTTGCGATTGAGGGCAGTTGAATTTGGATTAAATGGGATTTTTTTGGGATTAAATGAGATTGATTTTTGGGATTTTTGCATTTCAATCCAAAAAAATCGGATGTTTCATTCGACGCGAAAAGTAGGTTACAAATTGTGATACGAATGGATGTACGGATTCAACGGATTTCACGGATGGGTACAGATTTTTTCTTGTCCTTCCGTAGGAATCTGAGTTTCCTACGGAAGGACAAGAAAAAATCTGTACCCATCCGTGAAATCCGTAAAATCCGTACATCTATTCGTACCCCTAATGTATCCAAAGTGTAACTTAAATGAAACAAAAAAAATCCCAAAACTCCCAAAAAATCAATCCCATTTAATCCCAAAAAAATCCCATTTAATCCTAATTCCAACGTTCTAAGATAATATGTTTACGCCCAAAATTCGATTTTACCTTTTGGTGTGCCTATTGTACACGGCGTGTCGCAACGACCGTTTGCAAACTGCCACTTACGCGCCATCAATTGAAATGGCATTACAGCGCGCTGCCTCGACTGCGGCTCAAACGGATTATCGTGGTGCGATAACGCTTTTGCAAGCCGTTTTGAAAACATTGCCCGCGCCCGTTCAACGCGATACGCCGACGGATAAGGTGTATCATAAATTGGGCGTATATTACCAACTTTGGAGTGTGGAGCAGCAAGGTTTTGCTTTGCAGCAACGTTGTGCGGACACTTCTATTACATTTTTCAAGCAAGCGTTGGAAATCCGTCAACGGATTTTAGGGAATCATTGGATGACTTGCAAAACGCGGCTGAATATTGGAACGCTTTTCAAAGATTTTCAAAATGATTATTTTTCGGCGCAGGCGCATTTGGAACAATCGTTGTTCACGGCGCAGACGGATACGGTGGGCATGGCGAAGCATGCGCCTTTTTTAGAAGCGGAAATTTTATATAATTTGGGGGTTGCGTTGGTGAAATTGGGGGATTATGATTTGGCGCAGGCGCATGCGGTGCGAGCAGACAGCCTTTATAAGGCGTTGAAAGTGTTGAAAGAAAGTGATGATTCCAATGATTTCCAAAATTATATCAATAATTTATTGAATTTAGGCGATATTTATGCGGTGCATCAGCCGCCGATGGCTTTGGAATGTTTCAATGCCCTTCAAAACATGGTGCAAAAGCGACAGATTCCAACCGATATTGCATTGACGGCGGTGTTGAATCGCGGGATTGCTTTGCGCCGTCAACAAAAATGGCATTTAGCGGAATTGGATTTGCAAAAGGCGCAACGCATGGCGACGGTTCGAGCTGATTCTGCCAATATTCACATTGAATTAGCAAAATTATATTTGGATACGAAGGCTTATGCAATGGCGGAATCGCACGCGCTTTCGGCAATGCGTTTGCGGCAGGAGTATCCGAAAGGGCATCCTGTTTGGGCGGAAATCCACACGGTTTTAGGGGCGATTTACTTGAAAATCAATCTTTTAGAAAAAGCGAAAAAGGCATTTGAATCAGCCGTTGGAGAGGATTTGGGCAATTCAACAGTGCCTGCGGTTTGGCAATTGGAAGCGTTGAGTCAATTGGCGGATTTGCAAGCCAAAACGGATTTGGAAGGCGCGGCGAAATCGTATCAACGGCTTTCGGATGGGTTGTATGCGCGCAAAAGTTTCCTTCAAACGGACGCGGCTAAATTGAATTGGACGCAACAGGCGCGGGATATTTTTTCAAAATCCATTTCGTTGAACCGTCAATTGCATGAAAAAACGGGGCAAATGGCGTATTTGAATCAAATTTTGACGGATATGGAACGCAGTAAAGCGGTTTTAATGTCGGAAATGATTCAAGATGCGCGCATTGGGCAGTACGCGGATGTGCCGAATTCGGTGCGGAAAGCAGAACATGCATTGCGGTTGTCGGTGGCGCAGGCGGAACGGAATTTGAACAATAACCCATCGCTTTTCCAACAAAATCAAATGGATTTATCGAAAAAGTACCAAGATTGGCAATCTTTTGTGCAAGTTTTGGGGCAAAAATATCCTAAATATTTTCATTTCAAGCACCAGCAAAATCACGCGGTTGCGGTGGCGGATGTGCAAAAAAAATTGCCGAAAGCAACAGGTTTGATTCATTACTATTTGAATAACAATGTTTTACATATTCTTGCCATGGATAAATCGATGGCAAAAGTCTATGAATTGCCTTTGACGGCAGCTTTTGATACGGCATTCCATCGGTATCAACGCATTATTTCGCAATCGAAATGGGATTGGAAGCAAAACGCGCTTTTTTCGCAAGCGTCGTATCAATTATATCAATATTTGTTAGCAAAGCCGTTGTCGGATTTGCAGCATTGCACGACGTTGATAACGGTGCCCGA
>JBDKKX010000060.1:0-15266 GCA_039795795.1 Bacteroidota bacterium
TGTAAATCTGTAAAATCCGCGTCATCTGTGTTCCAATTGTATCACAACCCAATAATATTTTGTCTAAAAATTAAATTTCATCCTTTTGAGACAGCTACATCGTTGTTTCTTTTAATATTTTGCCCTAAAATGATTTAATTTTTTTGCCATCTGCCGCGCCCCTTCTGCTACAAAAGTCGCATCTGCGCCGCAAGCGATGAATCGGATACCCATCTCGTGATACTTTTTGTAATCTTCGGGGTTGAAAAACAAAATGCCTGTTGCTTTTCCCGCTTTTTCCGCCGCTTGAACGATTTTTTTCAACGCGGACACAAATCTTGGATGTTCAAATTGTCCAAAAATGCCCATTTCCATCGAAAGGTCTGCGGGTCCGATAAAAAGCACATCTACGCCTTCCAAAGCGGCAATTTCATCCAAATGTTCGAGGGCTTCGACGGTTTCGATTTGAATGATGCCCAAAATGCGTTCTTTCGAGGTTTGGTAGTACGCCTCAAAATTCGAGGCAAATTGAGTGGCACGAACCATTTTAGCAACCCCGCGTTGTCCAAAAGGCGGGTAATGCAAACCCGTAATGACCTTTTTCGCTTCGACAGCATTGTTGATTTTGGGACACATCACACCTTCCGCGCCCATGTCTAACACCCGCGAAATCCGTGCGGGTTCCGCGCTTTCCACGCGCACAAAGGCAGCTGTCGGCGTACTTTCTAAGGCTTGCAATTGCGCGAGCACGTCTTTTTCCGTCCCTACGCCATGTTCGAGGTCTATTAACACCCAATCAAAACCTGCTTGTCCGACGATTTCTGCCGTCAATGCACTGCCGAGATTGAGCCAACAACCATTTAAGGTTTCGCCTTGTTGGAGTCGTTTTTTTAAATTTTTCATCTTCCCTGATATTTTTATTTTATGTAATTCGCGTAAATTCGTGTAATTCGGGGCAAAATCAAGTTAATGAACCTACTAAAAACCAACGCCTATTGTTAAAGTTTTAATTCGACACAAATACATATCGGCGGTTAAATATAAGGTGGAACCATCCTCCCCAAAAGCGACGTTTGAAACCCGTTCCCCGATGATAATTCTACCTAAAAGTTTCGCATCGGGCGACAAAATAACGACACCACCAGGACCACTTGCCCATAAATTGCCTTTTTTATCTATTTTCAATCCATCGGGACGACCCACTAAACCCTTTTTTATCATCTGCGTCACCTCTAAAAATACTTTTCCTTTGCCCAAAGAACCATCGGAATGGACAGGATAAGCCATCCACAAAGCAGCAGTATCCAAAGATTGCGCAACGTATAATATTTTTTCATCAGGCGAAAAAGCCAAACCATTGGGTTTCAGCAAATCTTTGACCACGAGCGTCGTTTTGCCATCGGTGCCGATTCGATAAACACCGACAATATCGGTTTCTCGCGTCGGGTCATTCACGCCTTTGGGCATGCCCGCACAAGGGTCGGTGAAGTAGTACGCGCCGCTCGAATGTTGCACAATATCATTCGGACTGTTAAAGCGTTTACCGTTGAAATTATCACTCAAAGTGCGTTTGCCACCGCTACTAAAAGGCATTGCCGACACGCGGCGGTCGCCATGTTCGCACGCGACCAATTCTCCTTTTTGATTGATTATCAAGCCATTACTACCCGGTTCCGCACTATAAGGCAAAATGCCTGTGTAGCCCGAAGGTTTTAGAAAAGGGGTAATCCCTTCTTGCGCTTTCCATTTGAAAATCGTATTTTCAGGGATGTCGCTGAACAATAAATAGCCTCCTTTTTTGACCCAAACGGGACCTTCAGACCAATTAAAACCCGAAGCTAAAACTTCTATTTTGGCATCTTTGGCTAATAAGGAATCGAATGCCGCGTCGAACCGTTCGATTTTGCCAATCGTCGGATAACTATTTTGGGCGATGCTTTGCAATGTAATGGAAACAAATAGGAATAATAAATTTTTCATCATTCAATTTTTTAAGCACAATTCGGATTGGGTTGTGCTTGCTGCAAAAATACCTTTTTAATTTGATTTTGCCCCGAATTTTCACGAATAATTCGTGTTCTCAATCCAAATAGGTTAATGTTTAAAACAAAATTTGAAATTTTGACAGGTATGATATAGTTTCGCCCTCGAATGATTGGGCAAAAATCTTTGGCTGACATTTGGATTATCAAAAAAGTAAAATTCACGTTTTTACTCAAAACGATTTTATTTTCCATTAACCATAAAACAAACATGCTACAATTTAATAATCAAGGTTATCTTTTACCTGTGGATGTGATTGAAACGGATTTAGTTACCTTTCAAGAACATTTTATTTTTAATGAAGCGCGTCAAGAACTTTTTGAAGCGTATTTAAGTTTTAATCATACACTCCAAAAGCTTATTGATGCCGATTATCAACAATGGGTGAATGGTAGTTTCACGACTAAGAAAGTAAAACCGAATGATATTGATGTGGTTAGTTTTATTCCACACACTATTTTCGAATCCTTGTCAAAAGTCTTTGAAGAAATGTATCGAAATAAGCATCAAGGTAAAATAGATTGCTTTTTTGTGCCGAGTTATCCTGAAAATCATGCACGATATAATCATTATCAAGCTGATCAACTTGATTTTTGGCATAAATTTGTTCGTGATTTCAAAAGAGAGCGTATTACGAAGAAAAAACATTCAAAAGGTTTTATTCAAATTAATTTTACAAAATGAATCCGAAAAAAAGAAGCAAAAAAGTTTATAAATCGTTGATATGGGACGTTTTACAACAAATTGAACGTTTTAATATTGCCATCGAAAGACATAAAGAACCAAGCCATTTGAGCGAATTCATGGCACTGCAATTTCAAAATCAACGAGATGAAATGGCAGTATTTTTATTGGATTGCTTGGTGGAAATGGATTTGAAAAATATGTTGAGAGCATATGTCCAAAGAATGGATACGCCTATGGCTGCTTGACGTTTGATTGTGGAATATTAAAAATCAATTGTTTGATGGAAACATTTAGAATTTACAAAGAAATCCAACCCACTTACCGAGAATGGTTCGCTCTCTTGGAACAATTGGGTTTTAAAAAACAAATAGTGGAATTAAAGCCTATTGCAGGGGTGAAACGACCTCAATATCGCTTGGAAAATAAGGCGTTTCATTCTGTGATTTGGCTGCCATGGGGAACCGAAGACGCGCCCGTACTCAAAGCTTATTTTGCATCTTATTCCAACTTATTGTATCTTCAAGGAGTCATTTCAGACCCACAAGAGATGGCAAAATCTGTCGAAAAAATGAGGCTTGCGAATCCAAAAGATGCTGCTCAATAATATGAAGTCATTGATAACCAATTCATTAGATTCATAACCGTTGGCAAGGTTTTGAACCTTGCCAACGGTTTTTTTTATAATTTTTCAATTATTTGAACGGTTTCGACGCTGACTGTGCAGACTTTTTTTAATAATGCTATTACATTTTGTTTATAATCGGCGAAGCGGTACGTATTAAAATGTTCTAAAATCGTTTTATCGCTCGGTTTGGATGCTTTGTATTGGTCTAAAACCCATTCTAACGCGCTTCGATTGCCCAATTTATAATCCCAAGCGGCTTCTGGAACGTTACATAATTTGGTGATTTCATCTATTTCGATACAATGATTGGTTTTATCGGCTTTCAACTTTGCTTTTGGGATGTAATCTTTTCCGACTTGTTTTTCAACCACTTGCAACGGATACGGAGCTACTTTTTCATAACCGATATGCAAATCCGCTAATTGCTTGCCTGCGACCGCATATTTTTGAAAATCGGGATAAAACGGAATGCGCGGGAAATCGCGTTTTAAATTTTGTTCATACGCGGCGCGATACGCGGGCGCGTGTAACACGGCATATACGTAATAAAAAATTTGTTCTTTTGTAATATCTTGATTATCATATTGTTGCTTGAATTGTTGCCATGCCCAATTCGTGATATTTTCTTGTTTTTCGCCGTTTTTATCGTAAGTGTACATGGATAAACATTGGCTATCGCCTGTAAAATGCAAATCAACAATGCCGTCACTCGCTAACAAAAAGAAACCTTTTGAGTTACCTGTTGAATTTACGGCAAATAAAATATTGTCTTTATCCAATTTATCTCCGAAGATTTCAAAATGATTTTTCGTTAAACGATGGGATAAATAAGGTTCTGAATAGTAAAACAGATTGAAAAAAGGGCGATAACTAACTCTTTTTATTAAATCATTTTGAAATGTAATTTTCTTATTTGCTTTGAACGTACTTTCCAATGAAGAAGTCCATTTTATGTAAAAATCCATCTTCTTGTTTATTAAACTATTATCGTATTTGTTAATAAAGGCATTCATTTTAGTAGTAAGATTATTTTTACTATGGTCATAAACCCATTCATCGCGCCCTGTTTCAACACCTCTTGAAAATAATTTAAAAATAGCATTTCCTTCTTTGCTATATTTAGCCTCTTTATCCATTAAAGGTATCAAAGAATCAAAATCATTATCCGTTTGATTCAACCAATTGCCTTTTTCATCAGGTATAATGCGTTCAAAATCAATGGTATCAAACGATTCTTCTCGAAACCAATTCAATTTATCGGCTTTTGGCATTTCATCCGCCAACGCGATGTAAAATAATTTACACCGATTTTCACGCTTTTTCTTTTTAACCAAAAACAACAACGCAACGCCCGTTTGAATCCCAAAAACGTTATGACCTGTCCCCGAAATTTTAGGATTTTTGCGCACATCACTATTCGTATCAACGACATATATATAATCAAATTCCGATTGTACCACTTTGCGAAAGCCATCAAAGGCTTGTCCCTCAATAAAACTCCGATTGGTAATAAACGAAATGATTCCATCGCCATTCAATCTATCCATCGCCCAGCGATAGAAGCGTACATACATATCATAAACTACAATTTGATTTTGCGCTTTGCCGAGTTTTATAAACGTTTCCTTAATGCGTTTATCCACAAAATTGTAAGTTCGATTTTGATTTTCGTCATTAAAATTGGCTTGTTTGGCATTGTAGGGTGGATTACCGATGATAACCGCAATATTTTTACTATTTTGGCGCAAAATTCTTTCTTTATTTTCGTCGGAAATGCCAAATAAATCACCTGTTTTACCATGTTTTCCAATATCTAATTTCAAACCCGACAAATTATCCAACGTATCCACAAAACAAAGATTCGGAAACGATTCATAAAACCCCATTTTCTGCCGAAACGTATATTCAATATTCAAATTCGCAATATAATACGGTAAAATGGCGATTTCATTTGCAAAAATTTCGTTTTGAAATTTGTATTTCAACGCATGCGGCGCGATGTGTTCTATCAATTCGCAAAGATACGTACCCGTTCCCGTCGCAGGGTCAAGGATTTCCACCCCTTTATCCGATAAAGTTTTGCCAAAATGCTTTTCAAGCAAATATTCTGTCGCATTAATCTGAAAATGAACAATTTCCGACGGCGTATAAACAATGCCGAGTTTATCCGCGCCTTTCGGATTATACGCCTTGTAAAACAATTCATAAACCTTTTTCAAAAAAAACTGCTTGTCATGGTGCGCATGTAAATTTTGCGCTTCCCGCGCAATCACCAAATAATAATTTTTGATTTTATCTAAAACCGTTCGTTTAACCGAACCTTTAAAAAAAGTCGCTTCCACTTGATACAATTCTCGCGCAATATTATTTTCACGGATTAATTGATCCTCATTGAAAACCGCAATAAAAATTTGTTCCGTCAAAATATGTTGAATCAACATTTCATGCACATCCGCCACCTGTACCTCAGGATTAATCGCTTCGCGGCAAATCTGCAAAAAACGATTTCGCGCAGTTCTAAAAGATTGATTTTCAATACTTTGCGTTTCAATCATCTCCCTCAACTTCAACACAATATCAGGCACATCGTTTTTAAAACGCTCCACCGCTTCTCGAAAATCGCGCAAAGCAGGCGGTTCAAAAGCAAAAAACTGTTGCAACAAAGCATTTAAAGCCTCCGCATTTGCCATCTCGACGGACAAAACCCGCAACCCATCTTGATACAACACCGCTTGAATCCCATCTTCAAACAAAATATTCGATTTAGGATACCCTTTATTAAACTTTTTTCGGATTTCATCTTCCAAATCCACCTTCGCTTTGGCTTCCCAATAACCAAAATCTAATCCCAATTCATTTTTCAAAACCCCATCAAAACGAATCGAGGTATTCAAATTTGTTTTATGCGTAAACTCCTCTAAAAGCGTCAGATGCGTTTTAGCCGCAAAACCTTCGAGTACTCGCGCAAAAGCCCGCCGCAAAACACTTTCTGAATCTTGTTTGCCGATATTTTTTAATTTAAAAATTTCGTTATAGTATTGCTGAATGATTTTTAACGACATATCGTCAGGTAAAATTAAATTTGAGTTTGTAGGATGGATTAAAAATAGCATAGCATGATTGTTTTTTTGATTAGAAACACAAAAGTAATAAAAAATAGGGTACTTAAAAACAGGAAAGTGAACAAAAACATTTGTTCACTTTCCTGTTTTTAAGCACAAATTCCAATGATTTGCTTTAAGCAGCGCGTTGCAATTGTAGGCGCGCTTGTGCAAGGTCATAACTCACTTGCAAGCGCATCCAAAATTCCGCCTCAATTTCAAGAACGGCTTCCAATCGCAATGCCAACAAAGCACTTACATGTCGTTTTTTATGCAACAACTCACTTAATTGACTCGGAGATAAGCCGACAACCCGTGCAAAAGCAGCCTTTTTCAAACCCCGTGCTTCGATTTCATCTGCAAGCACACCTCCTGGATGAATCGGAAACGCAGGAAATAGTTTTTGGCGATTTTTATCTAACACTTCAAAATGCTTCATAAATGATTGATTTTCAAGATTTTTTAAATAAAAATAAAGTAAAGACGCAAATTCATTTATAACTATTCGTAATGTTTAGAGAGTTCCTCAATAATCACAATTTCCTCTATTAAAATCTCGTCGGCTTCTATCCGACGAAGGATTCTATAAAGTTACAACATAATTCACAATATTTGCAAATTATTTTTCACAAATATTGTGAATTTTATTTTTAATAATGATGTTCACAAATAAGGTTAACAAATACGATTTATAAAAATATTTTAAAGTTATCGCAAGGTCGTCGGGGTTTAAACCCCGACGACCTTATATTCCCCCTTTCAGAAATAGGTTTTAAGGTTTTATTTAAATAAATAAAATATGTTAATCTTATTTGTGAACATCTCTAATTAAATTTTTTTTATTGTATATATTGCTGAATGATTTTTAACGACATATCGTCTGATAAAATTAAATTTGAGTTTGTAGGATGGATTAAAAATAGCATAGGAGGATTGTTTTTTGATTAGAAACACAAAAATAACCCAGTTTTTCAGAACAAAAGCGTCAAAACGATGCGTTGAAAGACAAAAATTTGTAGAATCCAATTTTTTATTGTAAACTTGCGCCGCTTTTAATGATAGTTAAAATAATTTTACAAAAATGAATAATATTGTCGCCATCGTTGGCAGACCCAATGTAGGCAAATCCACTTTTTACAACCGATTGGTCGGCGGACGCGATGCGATTGTGGATAACGTTTCTGGGGTGACACGCGACCGCAAATATGGGATGACCGATTGGAATGGGAAACGTTTCATGGTGGTTGACACGGGTGGTTTCGTGCATGGTTCGGAGGATGTGTTTGAAGCGGCGATTCGTTCGCAGGTCAGAATGGCGATTGAAGAGGCGGCGGTCATCATTTTTATGGTGGATGCGGCTTCGGGCTTGACGGATTTGGATGAAGATGTGGCGGATTTGTTGCGGCGGGCGCGCAAACCAGTGTTTTTGGCGGTCAACAAGGTGGATAATCATAAACGCCTGATGGATGCGAATGAATTTTGGAGTCTGGGTTTTGAAAATGTGTTTTTCATCGCGTCGATTTCGGGCAGTGGTACGGGGGAATTGTTGGATGCGGTGGCGGAACAGGTTTCGGATGAACCCGAAATTCAATCCGATTTGCCGAAAATTGCGATTATCGGGCAGCCGAATGTGGGGAAATCGTCTTTGACAAATGCGCTTTTAGGAATGGAGCGCAATATTGTGACGGATATTGCGGGCACGACGCGAGACCCGACGCATTCGCATTACAATAAGTTTGGCAAAGAATTTTTGCTGATTGACACTGCGGGCATCCGAAAAAAAGCGAAAGTCCATGAAGATTTAGAATTTTATTCGGTGATGCGGGCGATTCAGGCGTTGGACGAATGCGATGTGATGATGTTGATGATTGATGCGCAATCGGGTACGATGGAAGCGCAAGATATGACGATTTTCCGTTTAGCGATGGATAGACATAAAGGCGTTGTGTTGTTGGTGAACAAGTGGGATTTGGTGGAAAAAGATACGAATACGGCGCGGGATTTCGAGGCGAAATTGAAAGAAAAATTGTCTCCATTTAGTGATATACCGATTATTTTTATATCGGCTTTGGAAAAACAACGGATTTTCAAGGCGGTCGATGTGGCTTTGGAGGTGTATGAACGGCGTAAAACGACGATTAAAACGTCTGTTTTGAACGATTTCCTCGAAGAAGCGGTGGCGAAATATCCTGCACCCGCGTATCGTGGGAATTTGTTGAAAGTCAAATATGCGACTCAATTGAGTAATTTACATTATCCGAGTTTTGTCTTTTTCTGCAATCATCCGAAACATTTGGGCGAAAATTACAAGCGATATTTGGAAAATGAATTGCGGAAGAAATTTGATTTTTCGGGCGTTCCGATAAGTTTGTTTTTTAGAGAGAAATAATTCAAAAAAAAATAAATAATTCGAGTAAATTTGTGTCAAAATCGTAATTTTACGAATTAAAATTGCGTCAATTTCCTAAATTGACGCAATTTGTTATTTATTCAAAAAAAAATTGCAAATCCAACGACTGAAACGTATAAAAATATGAAATTATTTGTATTCGGCATTGGCGGCACTGGAGCGCGTGTCATCAAATCGTTGACAATGCTGTTGGCGGCGGGGGTGAAAGCGGGCAATGCGACGGAAATTATTCCGATTATGGTGGATCCGCATCAAAATAACAAAGACCTGAACAGAACGATTCAATTATTGGACAATTATCAGGCGATTCACGGCGCGCTCCATAATCCACAAGATGGTTTTTTCAAAACCAAAATCAAAACGTTAGAGGAACTGAATAAAGATAATAAGCTTCAAAGAACTTTTGCTTTTAATATGCAAGGGGTTCAAAATGAGCGTTTTAAACAATATATTGATTACGCAACGTTGGACGATGCCAATAAAGCATTGGCGGGATTGCTCTTTTCCGATAAAAATTTGGAGACCGAAATGGAAATTGGTTTTGTCGGGAATCCCAATATTGGCAGTGTGGTGTTGAATCAGTTTAAAGAATCGGATGAATTTGCTGCTTTTGCGTCGAATTTTGAACAAAATGATCGGATTTTCATTGTGAGTTCGATTTTTGGAGGAACAGGCGCGGCGGGTTTTCCGTTGATTTTGAAAAATATTCGCAATGCGCAACCGCCGACGCAGAATCATGCGTTTTTGAACAATGCTAAAATTGGTGCGGTGACGGTTCAACCGTATTTTGGGGTTTCGCCCGGTTCGGGGCAGATTGATAAAGCGACTTTTATCACGAAAACCAAAGCGGCGTTGAATTATTACGAGAAAAATGTGAGTGGGAATCAATCGGTGAATGCACTCTATTATATAGGAGATGAAGTGACGCGGGATTACAACAATGATCCTGGTCAAAATGGGCAACAAAATGATGCGCATTTTATCGAATTAGCGTCGGCTTTGTCGATTATTGACTTTGCGAGTTTTTCGGATGGAGAATTGGAGGTGAAAAATGGACGGGCTGTGAAACCTGTTTATCGAGAATTTGGGATTCGGGAAGACAATCAAAACCTCAATTTTTTGATGTTGAATGATGTAACACAACAGATTATAAAAAAGAAATTATCGCAATATGTTTTTGCGATGCAGTATTTGAAACGAGAATTAGTAGGCGCGATTGCAAGTCGTCAACCGTTTGCGATGCGGGACGCGCCGAAAATTGATAGTTCGTTTACGAGTAATAATTTGTATAGAAATAATGTCGTGGATTTCAATAAATTGTTTGAAGAATGGTTGCGCGAGATGAGTACGAATCGGCGGAGTTTTGCGCCTTTTGATTTGAATACGTTGCAATATGCGGAGTTGATTTCGGGGATTAAGACGAAAAAAGGCTTTGGATTTTGGGCGAGTTCCAAAGAAATCAGTGTCGATACGTTTAATGATGCGTTGAATCGGGCGGAAAAAGGTAAAATTTTTCCTGACGCGATTCGGAAATTAATGGCAATTTTGTACGAGGGTACTCAACTTTTATTGAATGAAAATTATGATGATTTTAAATAGAAACATAACTCATTGATTATGAGCAAAGTATTAGCACTTCATAATAAAACTGTCGAAGGTGGGCATTGGTACAATTCCGCCGCGTATGGTCGCACACAAATTGATGCGATTGCTGACCCGACCGCAGGGCAAACGCATATCGCACCGACTTCGATTCCGAGTCCGTTTGCGCATATTGACTTGGTGCGGGCGGCTTTTCAGAATATGACCAAAGGCGAAAAATTGGATAGTGGAACGTTGATTGATTTTAAATTGGTCTCGGATTGTTTGGATTTGGGAGAGATTTTTTTTCATTACGACCGTTTTAAGGATAAAATTAAGGTCATTACTTGGGATAAAAATCGGGATTTGAATCATTTGTTGCAATCCAAAAATATAAAACATCGGCGTTTGGGCGAAGTTTTAAAATTATATTTGGAACAAGATGCGGCTGCTTACAATTTTCGAGATTTTGACAAAATGTTTATTTTGGAATATAATCATCGAATTATTGGCGGGACTTCTCCTTCGACGCTGTTTTTTACGTCGGCGAACGATTTGAGTTTTGTGGATATTACGATGAGCAATCACGACCGACTTTTTGACAAAAGTTATAAGCATTTATACGATAGAAGTGATGATTTTCAATTGTTTATGTATTCGATGCGCAAAGCATTTGGGACGGCTTTCGCTCAAAAATTCCCTGAGTGGAATGCTTATTTGGACAAATGTTTGGCGATTTTGAGTCGGGAACAACCGATTTTATATAGCAAAATTAATTTATTAACAACGGAGGATTATGCCAAAACCTACGACCCGTTGAACGCAGGTGCTATCCATGATAATGTGTATATTTTGAAATCGACAGATGGTAGTTTGTACATTCCGTTGAAAAAACAAAAAACACACGCGGATAATGTGCCTGTACAAAGCGATTTTGCGATTGATTCCAGCAAATTTGTGGGTGATAAAAAACCTTTAGTATTGCAACAAAATCATGATGGCATGTCTCAACGAGAGCATCGCCCCATGATTTATCATAAAAATCCGTATCAACGCGCTACTCAAATCCCAAATTTTGTTTCAGAACCGAATCTTGCAAATCGAGAACTGCCTGGTTTGACGGGGATTAAATATCCATTTTTATTGATAAGTGATTTTTTAGAACCGTATTTGATTCGATTGGTTTATCCGATTCATAAGGCGAAATATTTTGATGGCAACGTGATGGATGCAAATCCAGATGGAAAAGGTTATCTTTTGCCGATTACGAAAACTTTTTTTGATTATTTTGACACAGATTTTTTAAAAAGTGTGATTCCTGGTACCACGAAAAAAGTTTTAGAAATGAATGTTCGAGATGCGGAACGGGTTTGGGTGACGCTTCGGATTCCGATTTTCGGCGATGCTTTCGTGGAATACACGCGGACTTATCAAAAAACATTGCGTACGCCAGATGCTTCGCGCAATGAAGGCGCGCTGGTGGAATGTCAATTGGGTGTTACGATTTATCCGTTTTTGCAGAATCCGACGATTAAACCCGATTATCGCGTTTTGACGGTGGATAGAGACATTAGTGATGCGACGCATTTGCGAAAATACAACTTATTATTTTATAAAAATGCAAATAATACAGAAGTTAAAACAAAAGCGGTTAAAGAACGGAATCGGAAAAAATTGCGTCAGAACGAGGGAATTGCGATAAAAATTGTGGAAGATAATTTTGATTACATTCAAATCGTGGAAGGGACGGCACAAGGCGTGTTAATTCCAAATTTTATTACGGAAAGTGATGGTGCTGAAAAATTTAAATTTGCAGTAGATTTCGGCACGACGAATACCCATATTGAGTATAAAAAAGGCGATTTGCAACCTGTTCCGTTTGACATCACGGAGAAAGATTTGCAAATTGGCACTTTGCACGACCCCGAAAAGGAAATTTACGAGGGGGCAGAAGCATTGCGTATTGTTCCGAGACAGATTTTTCCAGAAAAAATGGGTGCAACAGAACATTTTGGCTTTCCTCAACGCACGATTGTCGCACATGCTAAAGATTGGGCGGCAGGTGGAACGGATTATACATTGGCAGATTTTAATATACCTTTTATTTACGAGAAGGAAAATATTCCAATTCACACACATATTTCGACGAATTTAAAATGGTCGAATAATAATTCTAATGAAAGTATTCAAAAAGTGCGGGCATTTTTTGAAAAATTAGCGTTTATGATGCGTTCCAAAGTCTTGTTGGACGGCGGCAAATTATCGGATACGGAATTGATATGGTTTTATCCTTCGAGTATGACGACAGATAGGCGTAATCGCTTGAAAACGATGTGGAAAGAGATATGGAAAAAATATATTCCAAATGCTGCCGAGCCTACTGAAGTATCGGAAAGTCTTGCGCCGTTTTACTTTTACAAGGAAAATCACGACGTTTTTGCGTCGAATCAACCTGCGGTTTCCATAGATATTGGCGGTGGGACGACGGATGCAGTGATTTTTAAAACCAATCAGCCGATTGCTTTGACATCGTTTCGATTTGCAGCAAATTCTATTTTTGGAGATGCGTATAGCAAAATTGGGGCGGCAAATTCCAATGGTTTTGTCGGACGTTACGAAAGTCAAATTCGTAAGTTATTAGAAAACAATCAGTTAGTAGAATTGGTGCGGGTTTTAGACGGGATTCGGCAAACGAATCGCTCGGAAGATATTGTAACTTTTTTCTTTTCGTTGGAAAATAATCAAGAAATAAAAAATCGTCAATTGCCGATTTCGTTTACGAATATTTTGCGCGGGGATGAAAATAAAGATATGCGTTTTGTCTTTGTGTTTTTTTATATGGCAATCATTTACCATATTGCGCAATGGATGAAGGCAAAAGAAGTGGAAATGCCGCGTTATTTGACGTTCAGTGGGAATGGTTCTCGGATTTTGAATTTGATAACGGATAATAATAAAACGTTAGAAAAATTGACAAAACCGATTATTGAAGCGGTTTTTGGTAAAAAATATGGGGTTCAACGGTTTGAAATCGTGCGCGAAACCCTTCAACCGAAGGAAGTAACGTGTAAAGGTGGGTTGTTAGCACCGACGAATTTAGTGGATTTTGACCCCGATGATATAAAAGCGACGTTGCTTGGTGGTGCGGAGGCGCGCATTGTCGAAGAGGATAATATCAAATATGACCGTTTGAAGCCGCAAGATTTGGCATCGGTGGTTGCGGAAGTGGAGCAATTTATTGATATTGCGTTTGAAATTGCGGATAGATTTGATTTTAGTGCCAATTTGGGTATTGAAGATGCTCATTTTGAAGCATATAGAGATATGTTAAAATCAGATTTGAGCCTTCATTTGGAGCGCGGGTTGACCGCAAAACGGGATGAATTGACCAAACAAAGTGTTCGTTTAGAAGAAACCCTGTTTTTTTATCCTTTGATTCCTGCCATGAAAGATTTGGCATATCAAATTTACAAAGGTAAAAATTAAGATAATGATGAATGATGAATGATGAATTATAAATGATGAATTATAAATGATGAATATACAGTTAATTGATTGTCAAATAGTTGTAAAATTCATCATTTATCATTTATCATTTATCATTTATCATTTATCATTTATCATTTATCATTACTTAGCATTAAATTATAATTCAAAAATTAAAACCAATATTGAACTATGAAGTGGAAAGCTACCCTCATTTTTGCAAGTCTGTTTGTATTGAGATTAGTCGGGCAGTCCTTGAATTTGGAAGTTTATGACGGCAAAGTAGATTTGCGCAAAGCCTATAAGGATGTGATTTTTTCGTTCAAAAACCCGAAAAATACCGCGCCTTACTTGAAAACGTATGAACAATTAATGAAATTAGATACGCTTTTGACGGCGAATTCAGGTTTTGAACAGTTGCAAAAAGCAGTTGCGATTTTGGAGGTGATTGATAAAGACCCGACTTTTGGAAAAGGAGCAAATTATGACGTGTTTCATAAAACATTGGTAGAAGACGTATATAAAAAAGAAGCACAGATTCGTTCGGGCAAAAAACCAGATACGGCTGTCGCTAAAAGTACGGCTCCAAATGCTAAAAATGGGGCAGTGGAAGGCGGTGTGCCTGCTTTGCCCGCTAAACCGAAAGGTCCAGAATATGAATTAGACCCGAATTTATTACTTTTTGTTGGAATGCCTTTAGCCTTTTTGTTGGGAGCGTTTTTAGTTTGGAGTCGGTTTAACAAAAAAAATAAGGAAAGAGAAGTTGCCTACCAAGAGTTTGAAGCGCAAAAGCCTGATATTGAACGATATAGAGTGCGCGGCGAACAACTTGCCGCAGAAAATGAAAAACAAAAAACGGCAATTGATGAATTAACCAATAGAAATTTGGTATTGGAAACTCGAATTACAGAATTAAAAACGATGTTGCTTTCTGGAACGCCGCCAGAACCGACGGAGCAAAAAGTCAAACGAGAGGCTTTTTACATGTCTGCCCCTGCGCGAGACCAGACTTTTAATAATATGAATCGCAGTAAAACGTTTCAACCCACGATTTCAATGTATCGTTTTACGATTGAAAATCCGACGGAACAACCAGAAATTGCAACAGTGGAGTTTATGACGGATGAAACGAGTGTTTATAATGCGGTGAATTATCCAGATACTTATATTTTTCCGATTTGCAAGATTGAAAATGGGTTTAATGCGCGTGCAAAGATTGTTAGGACGGTCAAAATGGGGAAAGCGAAACTATTTGATGGCTTTAAGTGGCGGATGTTAGAACCTGTGGTGTTGAGATATGAATAATTTGATTTGTGAGCATCTCATTTAAGTGGTGTGGTACGGGGGTATTATG